>CADBOY010000167.1 GCA_902796405.1 uncultured Lachnospiraceae bacterium
CGATGCCGGCGGCTATTCCGTACTGACGGCATGGGCAGCGGGCAAATTCTCCGCTTCCTCGATCGCCAAGACGGTAGAGGAGCTTGGTGCCAACCAGAAGAACAAGACTCTGATTCTTCCTGGCAAGATTGCTGCTCTGAAGGGCGAGGTTCAGGAGAAGCTGCCTGACTGGAAGGTCATTGTTGGACCTCGTGAGGCGGTTGAGCTGGTTCACTTCCTGAAGACTCTGTAATCGCGGAGAAAACCCGGCAGTGCCTGAGACGTTCCCGAACTGGTGTCGTTTCCCGCATGCACGATCGGGTGGATGAAGAAATCTCACCGCCGCCGCATCACGCGGCGGCGGTGGTAAAATAAACATTAAGGAGATAGCACTATGGGAAAATTCATCGTAATCGGAGAGAGACTTTCCGTCACTGCTCCTTCGGTCAACAAGGCATTTGCTGAGAGAGATCCTGAACCGATCCTCAAGAGAGCGAAGCAGCAGCTCGATGCTGGCGCCACCTATCTGGACGTCAACATCGGACCGGCGGAAAAGGACGGCGAGGACGTGATGAAGTGGGCAGTTGAGCTGCTTCAGAGCAATTTTGACAATGTCCCGCTGGCTCTGGATACCGCGAACAAGAAGGCCATTGAGGCAGGTATCTCGGTCTACAACCGTTCCAAAGGCAAGCCCGTCGTGAACTCTGCGGATGCAGCTGGACGTATCGAGTATGTCGATCTTGCTGCAGCCAACGATGCCATCGTCATTGCACTCTGCAACGGCGAGGGAATTGCGAAGGACAACGATGAGCGTATGGCGTACTGCCAGACTCTTCTGGAAAGAGGCATGGAGCACGGCATGGAAGCGGAAGATCTCTGGTTCGATCCGCTGTTCCTGGTCATCAAGGGCATGCAGGACAAGCAGATGGATATCCTGGAGTGCATCAAGATGATCTCCGATATGGGTCTGAACTCCACCGGCGGTCTGTCCAACAACTCCAATGGTATGCCGAAGGCGATTCGTCCGATCATGGATTCCGCGATGGTCGCTATGGCAATGATGCAGGGTCTTACCTCTGCTATTGTCAACCCGAACGACCTGAGACTGATGGAGACCATCAAGTCCTGCGACGTCATCAAGAACAATACGCTGTACGCAGACTCCTATCTGGATCTGTAATTACAGGAAAAAAGTATGGAAAGCCCGGGTGCGTGTCTGCGAGCCCGGGCTTTTATATATAGAAAAATGCTGGGAAAATCTCCAATAAATGCGTGAAGATTGGTTCAAATGGTAAAATAAGATAGATAAATAAGGCTATTGTGTGAAACCATAAACCCCTGCCGGGGGATCCATTGACTTCTTTTATGGCAGGAGATAATATAAAAATGATATTGCGGCATTTCACAGTGATAGTGCCGCAACGATATGAAGTTAGAAGTTCATTGCTCAGGAGGACAAAAAGATGAGTGCTTTAACGGACCTGATCTATGGAGGATCTGACGCAGTCTTCGGCCTGACAGAGGGCGCTGTGAAGGACGCGATTGCGAAGTACGGAGAGGATAAGGAGATCGCTTATCCGGATACGGCATACTGTCTGCCGACAATATTTGCCGCTACCGGCGTTAAAGTCAAGAAGCTCGGCGATCTGCCGGCCTGCGTGAATGTGATGAAGAGTCTGATCTCCCACAAGGAAGATCTGGGAGAGGCTCTGAATGCCGGACTGGCAACAGCAGTGGGCGCGGAGATTCTGGAAGCTCTCAAGTATGTGGACACCAAGGATCCTTACGCAGATGAGGCCGGCATTGGCTTTGTCCCGGATCCGGTGATCCGTTCTCTTGGCGTTCCGCTGGTTACCGGTGATATCCCCGGCATCGCGGTGGTGCTCGGCAAGGCAGACAAGGCGGAAGATGTGGTCAAGGTAGTCAAGGATTACCAGAGCAAGGGCGTCATGACCTTCCTGATCGGTGACTGCATTGATCAGTGTGCAGAGGGCGGCGTCAAGATGGGCCTCGATCTCCGTGTCATCCCGCTGGGACATCCGGTTACCGCTGTGACTCATGTCGTTACCGTTGCTATCCGTGCGGCACTGATCTTCGGCGCGCTGGAGGGCGGCGATCTTGCCGGTCTTCTGAAGTACACCAAGGAAAGAGTTCCGGCATTCGTCAATACGTTCGGCCCGATCGACAATGTGGTTGTTTCCGCGGGTGCCGGTGCGATTGCGCTGGGCTTCCCGGTGGTCGTTGATGTGGATCTGGGACCGAACCAGGTAGAAGGACTTCTGGAGTCCTGCACGGATCATGATGAGACGGTCAAGAAGTCTCTGGCCCTGCGCGGCATCAAGATCAAGGTGACGGAGATGCCGATTCCGGTTGCTTTCGCCGCTGCCTTCGAGGGCGAGATTATCCGCCGCAAGGAGATGCACACCGAATTCAGCTCACACGCGAATCCTACCTGCGAGCTGGTTCAGAGTGTCGGCCCGGATGAGGTAGAGGATCACAAGATTACCGTCATTGGCCCGGACATCGATGCCGGTGGTGAACTTCCTCTGGCAACCTACGTTAAGGTTTACGGCAAGAAGATGCAGAAGGACTTCGAGTCCGTCATCGAGAGAAAGTTCCATGCATGGCTGAACTACATGGAAGGCGTCATGCACACTGGCCAGAGAAATCTGATCCGTATCCGTGTCAGCAATGAGGCATTTGAGAAAGGTCTGCGCCTGCATGATTTCGGCGAAGTCATCTACAATGAGATCATGGATGAGTTCGACAGTGTCGTTGACAAGTGCGAGGTTGCTCTGATCACGGATAAGGAGAAGGTCGAGGATATTCTGAACAACGTGGCTATGCCGACGTACAACGAGAGAGACGAGAGACTGGAGTCTCTTACCGATGAGAGCGTCGACACCTTCTATACCTGCATCATGTGCCAGTCCTTCGCTCCGTCGCTCTGCTGCGTAGTTACTCCTGAGCGTCTGGGTCTGTGCGGTGCTGTGTCGTGGCTGGATGCCAAGGCAACCAAGGAACTGACGCCGACTGGTCCCTGCCAGCCGATTCCGAAGGAAGGCTGCCTTGATGAGCGCACCGGCCGCTATACGAAGGTCAATGAGGTGGTATCCGAGGCAACTCATGGTGCCATCAACAACGTAACGCTGTATTCCATCATGGAAGACCCGATGACTTCCTGCGGCTGCTTCGAGTGCATCTGCGGAATCGAGCCGATGTCGAACGGCGTAGTCATCGTCAATCGTGAGTATAAGGGCCAGACCCCGACCGGTATGACCTTTGGTGAGCTGGCTTCGATGACCGGCGGCGGCGTACAGACGCCGGGATTCATGGGCCATGGCCGTCACTTCATCTCCTCGAAGAAGTTTCTGAAGGCCGAGGGCGGCGTTGCCCGTATTGTCTGGATGCCGAAGGAGTTGAAGGATGATGTGGCAGAGCGCCTGAACAAGACCGCGAAGGAACTGTACGGCATTGACAACTTCACGGACATGATCTGCGACGAGACGATCGCCACGGATACGGAAGCGGTTTATGAGTTCCTGCAGAAGAAGGGTCATCCGGCTCTGAACATGGATCCGATGATGTAATCCTCGCGGTGCATCGATAAAGCTTCATGATGGAGTCTGTGTGAGCTGTTCTGGCGTAGTCCTTTACTACATGCTTTGTGTGCCGGAAGCAGCTTACCGGATAACAGCTGAATCTGAAAAATGTCTGTGAATTCAACACGATGCTTTTCACTGCATCCATATGTAGACAAAAAGGGCTGCCCGTCGGGCAGCTCTTTTTGTTTGCAGCCAGGCCGCATAAGAAATTATTCCGTCTCGTGAAAATGAGAATAGTCCGAGAAGCGGACCGGCAGATCCGGGGAAGATGCCGTAAGACGAGGGCGCACGCGAATCCTGGAGGTCTTTCCTTTCACTTTATGAACGGCCGATACGGTGATATACTGTATGAGGCAGCGCCGCGCAGACGGTCTCCCGGCGTGCAGATGCACGCAGAGAACCAGCGGTCTGAACGGCACAAACATGGATTCGCACGGAGCGGTAAAGATATGATCAGGGAACAGAACCTCTTTTTTGAAATCACGACAAATCACACCTCCTACTGGTTTCACATCCTCCCCTCAGGTCATCCGGAGCACCTGTATTACGGGCCGAGGATCGAAGCAGGTGCAGACGCGGAGAGAGCTCTTGCGGATCGTCCGGTGTACCTCGGCGGCAATGGCATCTCTTATTCGAAGGAATATCCGCTCGTCGGGCTGGAGGAGCTGTGCCTGGAGTTTTCGGCTCTGGGGCACGGAGACGTCCGTGATCCCTTCGTCACTGTCCTCTATCCGAACGGAAGCCCCGTCTCGGATTTCCTGTATGAGGGATACCAGATCAGGGATGGCAAGAGCGGGATGCAAACTCTTCCGTCTGCTTATGCAGAGGAAGACCATCAGGATAATAGGGGAAATGCGCCGGACTGCGTGCAGGAGCTCACGCTTACCTTCAGAGACCGGAATTACGGCACGGTGCTTGAGCTGATCTATGCGGCATTTCCGGACTGCGACGTGATCACGCGCCGCAGCGTGCTGAGAAATGAAGGGAGTCGTGCGGCCGAGGTGCAGCGCCTGATGAGTCTGCAGCTGGACCTTGCCGACTCCGAATACGACTGGCATACCTTCACGGGCGCGTGGGCCAGAGAATTCAATCACCAGACGGACCGCCTGCATCAGGGGCGTTTTGTGAGCGAATCCCGCTGCGGCCTGTCTTCTTCCATGAACAATCCATTTGTCATGCTGACTCGTCCGAACACCACCGAAACCGCGGGACTCTGCTATGGCTTCAATCTGATCTACAGCGGCAGTCATCAGGAGGAGGCAGAGGTTAATGCCTACGGCAAGACGAGAATCCTGACTGGTATTCAGCCGGATGGCTTCTCCTGGAAGCTGGAACCGGGAGAAGAACTGGAAGCGCCGGAGGCGGTGATGACCGTGACGGACGGAGGATTCGGCGCGCTCAGCCGCAGCATGCACCGTTTCGTGCGGCATCATATCGTCCGCGGCGCGTGGAAAGACCGGGAGCGCCCGGTCCTGCTCAACAGCTGGGAAGCGGTATATTTTGACTTTAACGAGGAAAAGCTGCTCGAGATGGCGAAGACGGCGGCGGATACCGGTATCGAGCTCTTCGTCCTTGACGATGGGTGGTTCGGCAGACGGAATGATGCCAGGAGCTCTCTGGGAGACTGGTATGTGAACCGCGAGAAGCTGCCCGGCGGGCTGGGAGAACTGGCAGAGAAGATCCACTCCCTCGGCATGCAGTTCGGAATCTGGGTCGAGCCGGAGATGATCTGCGTCCGCAGCCATTTGTATGAAGAGCATCCGGACTGGGCTGTGGCGGTGCCGGGCACCATTCACTCCGAGGGAAGAAATCAGCGGATCCTCGATCTGACCAGACAGGATGTGCGGGATTATATCGTTCAGGCGATGTCGGATGTATTCTCCTCTGCGCGGATTTCTTATGTGAAGTGGGACAACAACCGCATCTTTACCGACCTGTTCAGCGCGGCGGGCACCCGGCCGGGTGAATTCCTGCACCGATACTGCCTCGGATATTACGAGGTGATGGACCGCCTCGTCCACGCCTTCCCCGATATTCTGTTCGAAGGCTGCGCCAGCGGCGGCAACCGGTTTGACCTCGGCGTTCTCTGCTATATGCCGCAGATCTGGGCGAGCGATGACACGGATGCGGTCTGCCGGGCGATGATCCAGACCGGTATGAGCTATGGCTATCCGATGTCCGTGATCTCTGCGCATGTATCCGCCAGCCCGAACCACCAGACGGGACGGTATACTCCGTGGGCCACGAGGTTCGGAGTGGCCTGCTTCGGAATGCTGGGCTATGAACTGAATCTGGCCTCGCTCTCCGAAGAAGAAAAGCAGATGGTACAGCGTCAGATCGCATTTTATAAGGAACACCGGAAGACCTTCCTGTCGGGAGATTACTACCGTCTGGTGAGCGGGCGGGAAGATGATTTCGAGAAGGGAATCTGGCAGTGGATGTGCGTGGCGGAGGATCAGAGCGAAGCGATTGGCTTCTTCCTGCAGAGACAGTTTGTCCCGAACATGTCGGCCGCATTTTTCCGCACGCAGGGACTGGATGAACATGCGCTGTATCGTTTCCGTGATTTCCAGGTCGGGAGCGGTCTCGGAAATGAGGAAGATTTCACGCTGAGCGGCAGTCTTCTCGATCATGCCGGAGTTCGGCTCACGCAGGCGTATGCCGGAGAAGGGCGCAAACCGGGAACCCGGTATTTCAGTGATGCGGCCAGCCGGCTGTACGTCATAGAGAAAGCAGAATGAAAAGAGGGATCAGGCGCGCGGGCATGCCTGATCCGGCAAGGTAAGGATCCGTTTGCGGAAAGATCCGGAACGTTTACAGACAGGAGCAGGGTGATATGCGCAATTACTACCAGATACTGGGCGTCAGTTATGATGCGCCGCTGGAGGAGATCCGGAAGGCGTATCACCGGCTGGTGAAGCAGTATCATCCGGATGCCGCAGGTCAGACTGAGGAGAACAAGAGAAAGTTCCAGGAGATTCAGGAAGCGTATTCCGTCCTGAGCGATCCCGAGAAGCGGGAGCGGTATCGGTATTATGGTCATGCTGCCTTCACGAAGAGCTATTACGCGCAGCACGGACATGGGCCGGATTACGCGGAAGACGCCGGGAACTCCGCTGATGAAGAAGACTGTGACGGAGACTGCGAGCACTGCACGCGTCACAGCGACGGAAGCTACTGCCCCAATCACGGACGGCAGGCGGCACACTGGGAAGAGCGCATTCCGCCGGAATCCATCCGGCTGTCGGTCTGGATGGAGATGGAAGAAACACTCTCAGAGCAGATCAAGGACATCGAGTACACCGAGGAGATGGAGAATCCCGATGCCGGTAAGCCGGGGCAGCCGGCGAGGATCTCCAGGACCTGGCGGATGCGGGTGAAGATTCCGGCCGAATGCTACGAACATCAGCTGTTTCTGCTGAATGATGTGATCATCGAAGGGGAGGAGTTCCTCGAAGAGCAGAAGAAGCGGCATCCCAGGAGGTATTTCTTCGCGATGATTCTGCTGAAGGACCGCCAAGGCTTCCGGCGTCAGGACTTTCATCTGTTCAGCGATCTCACGGTGGATTATCCGACCCTGGTTCTAGGCGGCAGAGTGAAAATTCCGACCATCGGGGGAACTCTGGACTATGACATTCCGCCGGGCACGCTGCCGGAGCGGCGGCTGCGTCTTGTCGGCCACGGCCTTGTGATGCCGAAGAAGGTCGGTAAGCGCGGAGATCACTATGTCATCCTGCATGTGAAGATTCCGCAGAATCTGACGCCCGAGCAGCGGGCGGCGCTGGAAGCGTTCCGGGCAGCCTTTGAAGCATGAGGGGATTCTTCCCGGCGTACAATTGCTTTCCCGCCGGTGCTCTGTTATAATCATCACAAATGCTCTGCGGAGGGAGGGCACTGCCTCTATTATCATAGGGCTGCGGTGCCAAAAGAGGAATCTTTCGCCCGACCGAGGCGCGGTAACAGAGAATGCACCTGCCGTCCGCGCCGCATGCGCAGCGAGACAGGACAATGGAAAGGAGCGGGAATTCCGGAAGGCGGAATTCCCGGCAGACAGATATGCCACAGATCACATTTCGATTCGAACAGGGAGCCCCCGTGGTGGCCGAGAGTACCGTGGGAACCAACATCCTGGATCTTGCCCGTGACCACAACGTCGCCATCGATGCGCCGTGCTCCGGTAACGCTTCCTGCGGGAAGTGCCGGGTAAAGCTCGTATCCGGCAAACTGGAATCACAGCAGACGATGCACATCACTGACGAGGAATTCGCGGAGGGCTGGCGCCTTGCATGTACGAGCAAGGTGACGGACAGTGATGCGGAGATCCTCGTTCCGGATATCGCATCCGCGTACCGGAGCCGCATGAAGGTCGCGGACCTGTCGAGCGGGAATGAGCTGAAGCTCTTCTATCAGTCCATGGAAGATCTGTGTGATGCGGACATCTCGTTCAAGAATGAGTTTTTCCTGCTCAGACTGGATCTTCCGGAACCTTCGCTGGAAGATACAATGCCGGACAATGAGCGGCTCACCTGGGGAATCGAGCGGGCCACCGGGGTACCGCATCAGAAGGTTTCCCTGACATTTCACGCTCTGAAGAAACTGGCAAAGACGCTCCGTGACAGTGATTTCCATATCCAGTGCGTGATTGAGAAGAATGATCTCGGCATCAAGGTATGGAACGTGCTGCCGGAGGATGAGAACGTGAAGATCACCGGCCTGGCGATCGACATCGGAACGACTACCGTCTCCGGCGTGCTGGTGGATCTTCGGAATGGCAGCATTCTGCAGAGGGCGTCGACCGGAAATGGGCAGATCCGCTATGGTGCGGACGTCATCAACCGCATCATTGAGAGCGTGAAGCCGGGCGGCGCGAAGAAGCTGCAGGACGCGGTGATCAAGGAGACCATCAATCCGATGATCGCGGAGATGTGCAAGGCCGAGAAGATGCCCGTGAGCTGGATATACCGGATCTGTGTGGCTGGCAACACGACGATGAACCATCTGTTCCTCGGTGTGGATGCCAATCCGGTCCGTATGGAGCCGTTCATCCCGAGCTTCTTCCACACGGAGGCGGTCCGTGCCACCGACCTGAAGCTCTATGCGGCGTCCGACGCGAAGGTGGCGATTGCGCCGAACATCGGCAGCTACGTCGGCGGCGATATCACGGCAGGAGTTCTCAGCAGTACCATCTGGGCGAGAGATACCTTGTCCCTGTTCATCGATCTCGGAACCAATGGAGAGATCGTATTCGGAAACAGCGATTTCCTGATGAGCTGTGCCTGCTCTGCCGGCCCGGCATTCGAGGGCGGCGACATCAGCTGCGGTATGCGCGCGACAGATGGTGCCATCGAGGCATGCCATATCGACAAGAAGTCGATGGAGCCGACGTTCCGGATCGTGGGCGCAGTGGATCAGAAGCCGATCGGTCTGTGCGGGTCTGGCCTGATTGATGTCATCGCCGAGCTGTTCCGCTGCGGCATCATCAACTCCAAGGGCAAGTTCGTCCGGGAGGGCAGACGGGTCCGCCGGGATGAGAACGGCATGGGCAGCTATGTCATTGAATTCAAGGAGAACGCTGCCTCCGTCAAGGACATCGAGATCAATGAGGTGGATATCGATAACTTTATCCGCGCAAAGGGCGCGATCTTCTCTGCCATCAATATCATGCTGTCCACTCTGGATATGGACGTCACGATGATCGATGATATCTATGTCGCCGGCGGAATCGGCAGCGGCATCAACATGAAGAACGCCGTCATGATCGGAATGCTGCCGGATGTGGAACTTTCGAAGTTCCACTATATCGGCAATTCTTCCCTGACCGGAGCGTACGCGATCCTCTGCTCCAAGAAAGCGGCGGAGAAGGTGGACACCATCGCGCGCAACATGACCTATATGGAGCTTTCTACCAATCCGTACTATATGGATGAATTTGTTGGCGCGTGCTTCCTGCCGCATACGAATGAGAAACTGTTCCCGTCCGTGGCAAAAGCACTGAAGGAAGAGTCCTAATCGAACGACAGGAACGGATGATCTGGAAGACAGGAACGGATCACCGGGAACAGGAACAGATCATCCGGGGTCAGAAACGGGTCATCCAAGGATATGAATGGATTATCCCGGACAGGATCAGATGATCGAAAAAGACAGGAGTCAATCATATTGAACGAGACAAAAAATGCCATGGGCGAAGAGAAAGACGTAAAGAAACTCTGGAAGAATAACAAGGAAGAGGTGCCGTGGGAGCACTATCTGGAGGAATATCAGAAGATTGATCCTGAGGAAGCTGCCGCACGCTGCCGGATCCCCTATGATCCGCAGTCCCGGAAGTTTTCCGTGCGCATGATGGGTGTCGATTATACAGTGAGTTTCCCGGATTTCGAGGTGGTCACCGAAGAGAAGGGATTCGCGGCTCTGCGGGACATGGTCCCCGCAAAGATTCTGGTGGCGCATTTTCTGGAATCCGGCTGCTATAATCCGCTGACTGGTACGATGATTACCTTTCGCGAGTCTCCCTGGGGAGAACTTTATCACCGGCAGTTTGCAGGGCGCTGCCTCTCCCGGCTCGCCTATGGATTCGGTTTCAAGCTCGGGCAGCTGGAGGCGGTCATGCAGGACCTCGGTGCTGAGAAGCTCTCGAGTGGGGATCTGGGATACCGGTTTGAATTCATGCCGGGATATATGATGGACTTCCTGCTGTGGGAAGGGGACGATGAGTTCCCGCCGTCGGCACAGATCCTGTTCTCCGACAATATCCCTCCGTCTTTCGTGCCGGAGGATATGGTGGTAATGGGCGATATCACTATCACCACCTGCAAGCAGCTGGCTGCGGCCAAAGCGGCAGAGAAGAAGTAAAGCGGAGAGAGCAGAGACGGCAGAAAACGAGTCCCGGGAGGAACGAATTCAGGCGGATGGGGCCAGGAGAGCGGGGCTCGGTGAACCTGGAGATATGAAGGAACTGAGGGGAACTGGAGCGGAGGCATTATGACATACGAAGAGGCGATGAAGTACATTCACAGTGTGTACTGGCTGGGCAGCAAGCCCGGACTTTCGCGGACGCGGGAGCTCTGCGCGAAACTGGGCAATCCGGAGAAGGATCTGAGGTTTGTTCACATCGCTGGCACCAACGGGAAGGGATCCACAGCCGCCATGACGGCGTCCATGCTGCAGCAGGCGGGCTATCGCGTCGGATTATATACTTCACCGTTTATCTATACGTTCAATGAGCGTTTTCAGGTGAATGGCGAGAACATCAGCAATGAGGATCTCTGTGAGATCGTGGAAGAAATCAAGCCCTATGCCGATTCGATGGAGGATGTCCCCACCGAATTTGAGCTCATCACCGCGATTGCCTTCCGGTATTTCCAGAAAAAACAATGTGACATCGTGGTCCTTGAGGTCGGCATGGGCGGGGAACTGGACTCCACCAATGTGATTCCGGTCCCCGAAGTGGCTGTCATCACCGCCATCGGACTGGATCACACGGAATATCTCGGCAATACCATCGGCGAGATTGCGAAGGCCAAGGCCGGGATCATCAAGGAAGACGGCGATGTTGTCATTTACGGGCAGGACCCGGAGGCGGAAGCTGTCTTTGAGAAGGTATGCGCCGAGAAACATGCAAGGCTTTATCGCCCGGACTATGATTCGCTGAATCTGGTCATGCGTGATCTGAACGGGCAGATGTTCGACTATGACGGATATTTCAATCTGAAGATTCCGCTGCTCGGAACGTATCAGCTGAACAATGCCGCTGTGGCCATCCGGACGATCCAGGTCCTGAACCAGCGCGGCTGGTACATCAGCGATGAGGCGATCCGCGACGGACTCTCACAGACCAGATGGGGAGGCCGGATGGAAGTTCTGCATCGTCATCCGAATGTGATCATTGACGGATCACACAATCCGCACGGAATTCGGGCTACGGTGGAGAGCCTGCATGCTTATCTGGGCGATGAGAAGCTGATCATTCTGATGGGGGTCATGAAGGATAAGGATGTGGTCCGGGAGATGAGTTTTCTCTGCCCGCTGGCCCGGGAGTTCATCACGATCACGCCGAATAATCCGGCCCGTGCGATGCCGGCGGAAGACCTGGCGGAAGAGCTTCGCCAGTATACCGATGTCCCGGTCATGGCGGCAGGGAGCATTCCGGAAGGGTGTCAGGTCGCACTGACGCATGCCGGCCGCAACGGCACGGTTCTGGTGATCGGTTCGCTGTATCAGGTGGGTGATGTGACCCGTGAGATGCGGTCTCTGCTTGGGGAAACAGAGACGGAAAACTGAGAAAGCGGGCGGACCGCCGCAAAGAAAGAAGGAGGGGAAAGAACATGGCAATGAGTGAGAAATCCTGTGCGGAATTTGTCCGTGTGCTGGCATCGAAGGAGCCAGTGCCGGGGGGCGGTGGTGCCTCGGCGCTGGTTGGCGCGATCGGCATGGCGCTTGGCAGCATGGTCGGCAGCCTGACGACCGGCAAGAAGAAATATGCGGACGTGCAGGCGGATATTGAAGACCTGATGCAGCGCGCCGCAAAGATTCAGGACGAGATGCTGGAGCTCATCGACCGCGATGCGGAGGCGTTCTATCCGCTGTCTCAGGCGTACGGGCTTCCGAAGGAGACGGAAGAGCAACGTGCGGAGAAGACGCGCGCTCTTGAACAGGCATCGAAGGATGCCTGCACTGTGCCGCTCGAGATTATGGAGAAGGCATGTGAGGCCATTGATATCCTGGAGGAGTTCGCCGCAAAGGGGAGCCGGCTCGCGGTCAGCGACGCCGGTGTCGGGGTCGCGTTCTGCCGCTCAGCGCTTCTGGGCGCGAGTCTGAATGTGTTCATCAATACCAAAACCATGCAGGACCGTGAATATGCCGAGTCGGTGAATGCCAGAGCAGAGCAGATGATTGCGGAGTATGGAACGAAAGCCGACCGGATATTCACCAGCGTGAGAAGTCAGTTTTGATTTCTCCGGGAACCGGGCAGCGTACATGGCTGCAGGAGGAAAGGATAATGGCGAAGATACTCAAGGGCACCGAAGTCAATGCGGCGCTGGGAGAGAAGATCAAGGCGAGCGTTGATACGCTGAAGGAGCAGGGTATTGTTCCCACGCTCGGAATTATCCGGGTGGGAGAACGGCCGGATGACCTGTCCTATGAAAAGGGCGCGTCAAAGCGCTGTGAGAAATACGGGGTAGCCGTGAAGAGATACCTGCTTCCGGCGGATTGCACGCAGGAACAGCTGATGCACACCATCGAGGAGGTCAATCGGGATTCCTCCGTTCATGGGGTGCTGATGTTCCGGCCTCTTCCGAAGAGCCTGGATGAAGAAGCGGCCTGCGGTGCGCTGGATCCGGAGAAGGATATCGATGGGATCACTATCGGCTCGCTGGCGGGGGTATTCACCAGCCGGAAGATTGGATTTCCTCCCTGCACCGCGCAGGCCTGCATGGAGATCCTCGATTATTACGGCGTGAACTGCCGCGGAAAGAAGGCAGTTGTCATCGGCCGCAGCCTGGTCGTCGGAAAACCTGCCGCCATGATGCTTCTGGACCGCAATGCTACGGTGACGGTGTGCCACTCCAAGACGGTGGATATTCCCGCCATCGCGCGGGAGGCAGATATCCTGATCGTCGCGATCGGACGCCCGAAGGCCGTAGGCGGAAGCTGCTTCCGGGAAGGGCAGACCGTGATCGATGTTGGAATCAATGTAGGAGAGGATGGAAAGCTCTGCGGGGATGCCAATTTTGAAGACGCGGAACGGATCGTGGATGCCGTGACGCCGGTTCCCGGCGGCGTCGGTTCCGTCACTACCACGGTGCTCGTCCAGCACGTGGTGGAAGCAGCAGAGCGCCAGACGCAGAAGCACTGAGAATATTCCGGGATACTCCCTGGCCAGACCCTTTACCCGTAGATCGGTGATGCCCTGATAATCCCTCTCAGCATGCGAAGATGCCGCTGCTGTTCCGACTGTGTCCGGACAGCGCGGGCACGCCAGACGGCAGCGGTTCGGACGCACATCCACCCTTTGGGGTTGTTCGTGCCGGTGTCCGATGATAAAATGGACGAAAGTAAGTGATATGAACCGAATGGCGGCGGAAAGCCGGCGTTGGTTCTGTTGACAGGGAGGTTTGCCAATGGGGCGGAAAGAACCGGAGATCCGGGAACCACATGATCCGA
Organism: uncultured Lachnospiraceae bacterium; assembly: GCA_902796405.1. GTDB lineage: Bacteria > Bacillota > Clostridia > Lachnospirales > Lachnospiraceae > UBA3305. The sequence continues at coordinate 13,749 of CADBOY010000167.1, forward strand.
CGATGGGACACCTGCGCGGAGAGAGCGAGGAGCAGGAAAAACGCGCGCTGATCAACCGCATGTCCCGTGCGATCGGCCATATGGAATCGGTCAAGCGGATGATGGAGGATGACAGGGATCCTTCGGACATTCTGATTCAGCTTGCCGCGGTCCGCTCGGCCATCAGCGGAGTCAGCCGGGAACTGCTGAAGCAGCACATTGAAGAGCGGATCAACTATGCCGTGGATCATCCGGAGACGGAGGAATCCATGGAAGATCTGAATAAGGTCATCAGCTACTTCATCAAGTAGGGATTAACCGCCGGATGAGACGCCAGTGGGAAACCGTCCGATGATTTCAGGCCGGGACACTTCTTCGGAAGTGCCCCGGCTTTGCCTGTTTCAGGAGTGATGCTGCCGGGCTGACTGCCTTCCCGTGCAAGAAGGCGGGAATCATGGCAGCATGTCCGGCATGCGCAGACATCCGTAGGACGGACCTTCCGTCCGGTATGTACAGACACGCGGCGATGAACGGACGCGCATTACCAATAGTAAGACGGACTTTCCGTCCGGTATGTACAAACGCGCAAAACGGGCTTCCCTTTTTGCCGGACAAGACGATAAGTGTTTCCGATATGTACAAACGCGCAGAGCGGGAAGCACGGAAGGCAAAGGCGCGCCAGTCAGACAGGCTCAGTGTAGACATCGCGGAGAAAATACATTATAATTTATAAGATATCGTGGCAGCCGCCGCAGAAACAGGAGGGCGCGATGGCGGATTTTTTGCCGGTGAACCGGCGGGATATGGAAGAGCGCGGCTGGGATCGTCCGGACTTCGTCTACGTCAGCGGAGACGCCTACGTTGACCATCCGACATTTGGCGCCTCGATTATTACGAGACTCCTTGAATCCCGCGGCTATCGGGTAGCCTTTCTGGCTCAGCCGGACTGGAAGAAGGAAGAGGCGATCTGTGAATTCGGAAGACCGCGGCTCGGTTTCCTTGTTTCCTCCGGCAATATGGACTCGATGGTGAACCACTATTCCGTCGCGAGGCGGCCGCGGGCGAAGGATGCCTATTCTCCCGGCGGAGCAGCAGGGAAACGGCCGGACCGCGCGGTGATCGTCTATGGAAACTGGATCCGCCGGGTCTATCCGGATGTCCCGATTATCGCCGGCGGCATCGAGGCGAGCCTGCGGCGGATGGCGCACTATGACTACTGGTCGGATTCTCTTCGCAAATCCATTCTGCTGGATTCGCAGGCGGATCTCATCTCCTACGGAATGGGAGAGCGGTCGATCCCGGCCATCGCTGAAGCCCTGGATGCCGGAATCCCGGTAAATGAGATCACGTGGATTCCGGGGACGGTCTGCCGCATGACCCGGGAAGAGGATCTGGGAGATGCGGTGCGGCTTCCGTCCTGGGAAGAGCTTCAGGCTGACCGGCGCGTGTATGCGGAGAGTTTCGCGGTGCAGTACCGGAATACGGATCCCTTTTCAGGGAAACGGCTTGTGGAGCCGTACGGCAGGCATCTGTTTGTCGTGCAGAACCCGCCGTCCCCGCCGCTTTCGCAGCAGGAGATGGACGACGTATACGATCTGCCCTATGCCAGACGCTGGCATCCGATGTATGATGCGGCCGGCGGGATTCCCGCTTTCTCCGAGGTGAAGTTCAGCCTGGTGAGCAGCCGCGGATGCTTTGGCGGATGCAGCTTCTGCGCGCTGACCTTTCATCAGGGGCGGATCGTTCAGACGAGAAGTCACGAATCGATTCTGCGCGAAGCGAGGCTCCTGGTGCAGGATCCGGATTTCAAGGGATATATTCATGATGTGGGAGGACCGACCGCCGATTTCCGTCAGCCCGCCTGCGCGAAACAGCTGACGAAGGGAGCCTGCCCGAACCGGCAGTGTCTCTGGCCGGAACCGTGTCCCCATCTTGTTGCGGATCACAGCGATTATATCAGGCTGCTGAGAGAACTCCGCGCGATTCCCGGAGTGAAGAAAGTGTTCATCCGCTCCGGAATCCGTTTTGATTATATTCTGGCAGACAAGAAGCACGGGGAGGAATTCCTGCGGGAACTGTGCGAATACCATGTGAGCGGTCAGCTGAAAGTGGCGCCCGAGCACGTATCCGCACCGGTGCTCTCTCTCATGGGAAAGCCGGCCCCCAGTGTATACGGGAAGTTCGTGGA
>CADBOY010000168.1 GCA_902796405.1 uncultured Lachnospiraceae bacterium
AGACGCCGCCCGATTCCGATTGAGGGCAGTGAATTTGTCCTTGATGTCGACTGCGTGATCATTGCCATCGGAACTTCGCCGAACCCTCTGATCCGCAATACGACCAAGGGCCTTGACACGAACAGCCACGGCTGCATCATCACGAAGGATGAGTCCGGTGAGACGAGCCGCACTGGCGTATTCGCCGGCGGTGATGCCGTGACAGGTGCTGCGACGGTTATCCTGGCTATGGGTGCCGGCAAGTCCGCAGCAGCGGCCATTGACAAGTATATTAAAGAGAAGTAAAATGTTGTCATAAGGGACCCGGTGCGGTGCACCGGGTCTTATTTTCTGATTCGGTGCGGAAACGGCGGAATGCCGTTCTGCGGGAGAGAGAAGCCGCAGCCCAGCGGCACAGGACAGTCAGAGAACAGGAGATGGACGGATGGATCTGGAATTTGTCAAGAGCATGATTCGCAAATCGAGTTATTCGAATGAAACAGCCAATTTGAAGGGGGTTAAGATTCCCATTTCGCTGAACCTTGAGCTGATGTATCCCAATCATGTCAAGGAAGGATCAGTCTTTCTGATTATTACGCGATGCGCTATCGGCAATCCGGTTCAGAAGTTTGACATGTTCATTGAACAGGTAGACAGCTTTCGCATCATCAACATCGAAGAGGGCTTTGACACGAGCCGCGATAACATGCAGAAATTCATCTCGGTGATCTGCCATCCGACGGCGCTGAAGGAGATGCAGAAGGCAATCGACAGCCTCACTGCACTGTATCAGATTGGACCGATCAAGATTCCGACGAGCACGGAAAATCTGCAGCAGCGTCCGAACAACATCCTGGATCTCGGGAAAGGTCCTCATGCCTGATAAATTCAGACGATATCACACGGTAACATAAGATACAGATCAAGATGACAGGACTTCACTTCGCGTGGGGTCCTTTTTGTATGGGCAGCCGGGATCATCTGTATGGAAAGCTGAGATTATTGGAATGGGCAGCCGGGATCATTGTTATGGGCGGTCGAGATCATCTGTATAAGCGGCCGGGATACTCATTGTGGGAAGCTGGGATACTCTGGATGGGCAGCAAGGATAATCTGCGCGAATCGTTGCCATTTACAGCTCAGCTTCATGGCTGGTAGGATAGAAGTGTCATATCGATGAGGGCTTTCCGGGGAGTGAGAGGAGTCATCGATGTATTCCAGAGTGATCAGCGTGGCACTGAGCGGAATTGAAGGGTATGCCGTTAATGTGGAGAGCGATGTCTCTCAGGGACTGCCGGATTTTGCCATGGTTGGTTTTCTGTCTTCCGAGGTGCGGGAGGCAAGGGAAAGAGTGCGCACTGCGCTTCGCAATTCCGGATTTCAGATTCCGCCGCGAAAGGTGACGGTAAATCTGTCCCCAGCGGATATAAAAAAGGAAGGAACTGCATATGATCTGGCCATCGCCGTCTCGCTGCTCACGGGTTATGGTGAAATTCCGAAGGAGGCCACTCGTGGCACCGCGCTGATCGGAGAACTAACGCTGGACGGAAGAGTCTGTCCAGTAAACGGCGTCCTTCCGCGGGTCGCTGCTGCGCGGGATATGGGGCTTCCGGTCTGCTTCGTGCCCTGGGACTGCCGGATGGAGGGAGCGGTGATTGAAGGAATCCGCGTGATCGGTGTCCGGACTCTTCGCGAGACGGTGCATCTATTGATGAATCCGGCGCAGCAGCATGCAGAGGAGTCACCGGCTGGGCTTCTCTTCGCGCGGGAAGAAGAACGGACGGAAGAAGATTTTTCGGAAGTGCATGGTCAGGAGACCGTCCGCCGCGCGGCGGAGATTGCGGCAGCCGGTATGCATAATCTGCTTCTGATCGGGCCGCCGGGCTCCGGCAAATCGATGATTGCCCGGAGAATTCCTACCATCCTTCCGCGGATGACTCTCGACGAGAGCCTGGAAGTATCCCGCATCTACAGCGTCGCCAGCATGCTGGATCCGGAGCATCCGCTGATTCTCCGGCGGCCTTTCCGCTCCCCGCATCACACCATCTCTTCCGCCGCTCTGGTTGGAGGAGGAAGATCCCCGCGGCCAGGAGAGATCTCTCTGGCTGACCGCGGCGTGCTGTTCCTTGATGAACTCCCCGAATTCCAGAAGATGACTCTTGAGGTACTGCGCCAGCCCATGGAAGACCGCAGCGTGCATGTGTCGCGTGTGAATGGAAGCTGCTGCTTCCCGGCGGATACCATGATTGTTGCCGCGATGAATCCCTGCCGATGCGGGTACTATCCGGACCGGACGAGATGTCGTTGTACGGAACAGGAGGTCCGGCGATATCTGGGCCGGATCAGCCGTCCGCTGCTGGACCGGATGGATCTGTGCGCCGAGGCATCGCCGGTTACCTATTCCCAGATGGAAGATGCGCGGCGCAGCGAGTCGTCATCGGCAATCCGTGAGCGCGTGATACGGGTGCAGAATATCCAGAAGAAGAGGTTCACGGGGACCGATATTTTCTTTAATTCCCGGATGACGGAAGGACATATTCATGAGTTCTGCGCACTCGGCCAATCGGAGCGAGAGCTCCTGCGTCAGATCTTTGAAAGCCGCATGATGAGTGCCAGGGCTTATGTCCGGATCCTCCGGGTGGCCCGGACCATCGCCGATCTTGCGGGTGAGACCAATATCCGCTGCCCGCACATTCTGGAAGCGGCCTCGTATCGCAGTCTGGAGTCGAAGTACTGGGGGTGAGAAAGTGACGGAGAGAGAATGCCTGTATCTGATGGCGCGGACAGAGTCGGTTGGCCCGGTGCATTTTGACGCTCTTCTGAGCATGTACGGCTCAGCAGAGCGGGCATGGCGGGAGAAGAAGCCGCCGCTTCCGGGGAAAATGCTTGCTGACTGGGAGAAGATGCATTCGCCAGAGGAAGAGCTTGCCTGTATGCGGGAACTGGCGTCACTTCCGGCCAGGGGGATCCGTTTCGTGACGCGGCAGGACGCGGAGTTTCCCGCGTGCTTTCTGAAACTCCCGGATCCTCCGAAGGCCATCTGGGTCATCGGCCGTCTGCCTGATCCTTCCTCTCATACCGTGGCCATGATTGGCGCGCGCTGCTGTACGGAGTACGGCAAAGCGATGGCGCTGCGCTTCGGGAAAGAACTTGCCTCTTACGGGATCAGCGTGATCAGCGGGATGGCGGCGGGGATTGACACCTGGGCGCAGACCGGAGCATCCGAGGCGGGAGGTTTTTCTGCGGCGATTCTCGGAAGCGGAATTGATGTCTGTTATCCGGCTTCATCGGCGAGGTTGTACGGAAGGCTTAAGGAGGGAGGCGGTATCTTATCGGAATATGGCCCCGGCACGAAGGGGCTGCCATTCCATTTCCCCGTGCGCAACCGGCTGATTGCTGCGATGTCCGAAGTGGTGATCGTGCTGGAGGCCCGACTGCGCAGCGGCACGATGATCACAGTGGACCAGGCGTTGGAACAGGGCAGGGATGTGATGGCTCTTCCCGGTCGGGTTGGCGATCCATGCAGCCGGGGCTGCAACGAGCTGATCCGTCAGGGCGCGTCGATCCTGACCGGGGTCTCAGATGTGCTCGCCGTCCTGGGAATGCAGGAGGCGGAAACGGCGGACGAGCAGGAGCAGAAGGAGGAGATCGGGATGTCTTCTTTGCCGGAGGAGGCGCGCCGCGTCCTGAACGTGATAACGACCGTGCCGGTTCACCGGAATGAAGTGGCGCACCGCAGTGGAATTCCGCTCTCCGAGCTTTATGAAATCCTCTGGAAGCTGGAGCGGGCCGGATGGATCCGGCTCTGTACCGGAGACTGTTATATCCGCCGATAGCCGGTGATGTCTGGTTTCTGCCGCTTTCTGGCGCATGTTTCACTATGATCGTGATTCCTGATATTGTCAAAACTCTTGATTCCGCACGGGAAATATTGTATATTGGGGGCGTTTTAGGCTTAATTGTCGGCGGACGCCCCTTGTGGCAGAAGGACAGATCTGCTCGCGGCGCAGCGCGTCCGCTGTTTCGGACAGCTGGAGGCAGTTACTTGACAAAAAATCTGATTATCGTCGAGTCGCCGGCGAAGGTGAAGACGATTAAAAAATTTCTGGGGAAGAATTACGATATCGAAGCGTCGGGAGGCCATGTCAGAGATCTTCCGAAGAGTAAGCTCGGGATCGATGTGGAACATGATTTTGAGCCGCATTATATCACGATCCGGGGGAAGGGCGATGTACTTGCCAATCTGAAAAAGCGGGCGAAGCAGGCAGACTGCGTTTATCTGGCAACTGACCCCGATCGCGAAGGAGAGGCCATTGCCTGGCATCTGAGAGAAGCCCTCGGTGTGGATGAAAAACGAATCCGTCGGATCACATTTAACGAGATTACGAAGACCGCAGTGCGGAGCTCTCTGAAGCAGCCCCGCCAGATCGATATGGATCTGGTGAATGCCCAGCAGGCCAGGCGGCTGCTGGACCGGATGGTGGGATACAGCATCAGTCCTCTGCTGTGGAAGAAGGTAAAGCGAGGACTTTCGGCCGGCCGCGTTCAGTCGGCCGCACTGGATATGGTATGCCGCCGGGAGAAGGAGATCGCGGATTTTCAGCCCGAAGAGTACTGGACGCTGGATGCCAGTGTTCTCCCGGAAGGAGATAAAAAGCCGCTGGTTCTCAGCTATACCGGGAAGAAACTGACGAGCGAAGAACAGGTCCGCGCGCTGACAGACCGGCTGGCCGGTGAGACTTTCCGGATTACGCAGATCCGCAGAACGCCCAGGACCAGGAAACCGCCTCTCCCGTTCACCACCAGTACGCTGCAGCAGGCTGCATCGCGGAATCTTAATTTCTCCACGCAGAAGACGATGCGGATTGCGCAGCAGCTGTATGAAGGCGTGGACATCAAGGGGAACGGCACTGTTGGTGTTATCACTTATCTGAGAACGGACAGCACGCGGATTGCGGATGAAGCAGATGCGGCAGCGCGAGAGTATATCCGGAAAACATACGGAGAAGAGTATGTCGGAACATCCGGGACAGCGCGCGCCAAAACAAAGGGGAAGATTCAGGACGCCCATGAGGCAATCCGGCCGACGGATCTCACCAGAACTCCGGCCGATCTGAAGGATTCTCTGAACCGGGATCAGTACCGGCTGTATCAGCTGATCTGGAAGCGGTTTACGGCGAGCCGGATGGCGGACGTTCGGTATGAAACGCTGACGGTGAAGGCCCTGGCCGGTGGAGAGACTTTCCAGGCCGGAGCGAATCTGCAGGAATTTGACGGCTTTCAGCTCGTGTACAATCAGGAGGATGAGAAGCTGGACAGGAGGAGCGCTCTCACCAGGCTCACAGAAGATACTCCTCTGGAATTCCTGGAATTTGATCCGAAGCAGCACTTTACCCAGCCCCCGGCGCACTTTACCGAAGCGAGTCTGGTCCATGCCATGGAGGCAATTGGAATCGGGCGTCCGAGTACCTATGCGCCGACGATCGGCACACTGCTCGGAAGACATTATGTCACCAAGGAAGGCCGGAACATCTATGTCACGGAACTGGGTGAGACGGTGAATGACATCATGCAGAAGTATTTCAGCACGATCGTCGATGAAGGTATGACTGCCCGGATGGAGGGTGATCTGGACCGGGTCGCAGATGGAGACATGGAGTGGAAGGAGCCGCTTCGCGTTCTGGAGCCGAAGCTGGAATCTGCCGTTACGAAGGCGGAAACAGAACTGGAGAAGGTCACGATCGCGGATGAGGTGACCGACGAGATCTGCCCAGAGTGCGGACGCAATCTCGTGGTGAAGTACGGCCCTCATGGCAAGTTCCTGGCCTGCCCCGGATTCCCGGAATGCCGGTTTACCAAGCCGTATCTGGAGAAGACCGGCATACGCTGCCCGAAATGCGGTGGAGAGATCCTGGTGAAGAAGACGAGAAAGGGGAGAAGATACTACGGGTGCGAGAACAATCCGACCTGTGATTTTATGTCCTGGCGCAAGCCGGATCAGCCCGGTCAGGAGACAAAAAGTTCTGATCCATCTGATGAAGAGAGAAGTTCTGGTCAGGCTGATGAAGAGTGAGTGGTTCCGGGAAGTTTGACCAAAACGAGCAGTTCCGTCAGGCTGACAAAGAGTGAGTGGTTCCGGGAAGTATGATAAAGACGAGTGGTTTCGTCAGTCTGACAAGGAGGGAAAAGTTTCGTTGAGGCAGCCGAAGAGGAAACATTTCAGCATGTCTGCCGGTGAGTGAAACATTCCGGAATGGATGTCGCTGGATGCAGCATTCCGCAGCGGCAAATGGGAAATTTGTGCCTGCCAGCCGGAATTGTTCTTTGATTTCTTCAGCCCCGAACGACGGAAAAGATAAATTAATGGCAACTATCGAGCCGGAAAACAGAAAAACAATTCAAATAGATTGAATACAATACGGAGAAAAAGATGTTTTCTGACTTGAAATAAACTGAAAACCAATAAAATTTCTGATAATAGTTGCATTTTTGAGATAGCTATAGTAATATATATTCGAAGCCGTGGGTGGGCTGAGAGGAGGCAGGACATGAGTGTCGAACTACTGGATAAAACCCGTAAGATCAACAAATTACTGCATAATAATACGTCGAAGGTTTTTGTTTTCAATGATGTGTGCCGCGTCCTCAGTGATGTTCTGGAATCCAACATTCTGGTGATCAGTAAAAAAGGCAAGATCCTGGGTATTGGTGAATATTTCGTTGAAGAGGACGATGAGAACTGGAAGAATGCAGCCGTCGGCCATTTTATCGACGAGTCGCTGAATGAGCGCCTGCTGAATATATTATCCACGAAGGAGAATGTCAATCTGGAGACGCTTGGCTTTGAAGGCGACCAGCTGCAGCGGTATCATGTCATCGTGACCCCGATCGATATTGCAGGGGAACGTCTCGGTACGCTTTTCTGCTACCGGAATACGACGGCATATGAGATTGACGACATCATTCTTGCAGAGTATGGCAATGCGGTGGTCGGACTGGAGATGCTCCGCTCGCTGAACGAGGAGAGTGCAGAGGAGATCCGCAAGATGCAGATCGTGAAATCCGCGATCAGCACGCTGTCGGCATCCGAGCTCGATGCGGTGC
>CADBOY010000169.1 GCA_902796405.1 uncultured Lachnospiraceae bacterium
AGACTTTGATCTCGCACTCCGTCTTTGACATGACGGGAAAGTGAGCGGGCAGACCGGAACCGGATAAACCGGCTCCGGAGCGGATGCCGGGAAGCAGGATTGCCGGCAGAATCATATCACAAGGCCGGGGCTGGCCGGCAGCGGCATGGCCTCCGGCGGGAGGAATGCGAATGGAAAGAACAGCGAATATTACCAGAGAGACCAGCGAGACAAAGATCTCATGCCGTCTGAATCTGGACGGGACAGGAAAGGCGGACATCGATACCGGTGTCGCCTTTTTTGATCATATGCTGAACGGCTTCGCGCGGCATGGCTTGTTCGACCTTGCCATGCACTGCGACGGCGATACAGAGGTGGACTGCCACCATACGATTGAGGACTGCGGCATCGTGCTGGGAACTGCGATCCGGGAATCTGCCGGAAACAAGAAGGGAATCCGCCGGTTCGGCAGCTGTCTTCTCCCGATGGACGAGACCTTGATTCTCTGCGCGGTGGATCTGTCCGGGCGGCCGTATCTGGTTTTTGATGCCTCATTCGGCTCCGACCGGGTCGGCGGCATGGATACGCAGATGGCGAAGGAGTTCTTCTACGCCGTGAGCTATTCTGCGGCGATGAACCTGCATCTGAAGGAGATGTACGGCGAAAACGATCATCATATCCTGGAGGCCATGTTCAAGGCCTTCGCGAAATCGCTGGATGCGGCGGTGCAGTATGATCCCCGGATCACTGATGTGCTGTCGACCAAGGGATCTCTCTGAACCGGAAACGGAGGGACTGATATGGTGACCCGGGAAGAACTGATTCAGAAGGCAGCTGGCGCCAGGCAGCGCGCGTATTGCCCTTACTCACACTATCAGGTCGGCGCGGCGCTGCTCACGGATGACGGGCAGGTGTACACGGGATGCAACATCGAGAATGTCTCCTACTCTGCGACGGTCTGCGCCGAACGGACTGCAATTTTCGCCGCGGTGGCCGCAGGGCACCGGCATTTTCAGGCAATGGCTGTCGTGGGCGGTCCGGAGGGTCAGAAGTATGACTATGCGCCGCCCTGCGGGGTCTGCCGACAGGTGATGAGTGAATTCTGCGGAAAAGATTTCCGCATCCTGCTGGCCGCAGAGGGGAAGGAAACCAGAGAGTATACACTGGAAGAACTGCTGCCGCAGGCATTTGTACTGGCGGAGCGCTGACGCTGCCGCAGGCATAAGTACAGGCCGAAAGCTGATGCTGCCGCGGGCATAAGTACGGGCGGAAAGCTGACGCCGCCGGGAGCGGCTGTTACTGCCGGAAAGCGGATATCGCAGCGGGAAATGGCTCGGTGAAGACTCATAGGAGGATACCGGCAATGCGGATGGTGGATCTGATTGAGAAGAAGAAACGAGGAGGTACGCTGACGGAGGAAGAAATCCGCTGGATGATATCGGAATTTACCGAGGGGCGTATTCCGGACTATCAGATGTCGGCGATGCTGATGGCGATCTGCTTCCAGGGGATGACAGAAACCGAGACCGCGCAGCTAACGCTGGCTATGAGAGATTCCGGTGATGTCATGGATCTTTCGGGAATCCCTGGAGTGAAAGTGGATAAGCACAGTACCGGAGGAGTCGGAGATAAGACCACATTGATCGTAGCTCCGATTGTCGCAGCATGCGGAGGGAAGGTCGCCAAGATGTCCGGCCGCGGACTCGGCCACACGGGAGGCACAATCGACAAGCTGGAGTCCATCCCCGGCTTCCGGACGTCGCTCACGCGGGAGGAGTTTTTCCGCGCGGTCAATGAATGCGGGCTGGCGGTGATTGGCCAGACCGGAAATCTCGTTCCCGCGGACAAGAAGCTCTATGCGCTGAGGGATGTCACAGCGACGGTAGACAGCATCCCGCTGATCGCCTCCTCGATCATGAGCAAGAAGCTGGCGGCAGGCAGCGATGCAATTCTTCTTGACGTCAAGACCGGCAGCGGCGCTTTCATGAAGACGGAAGCGGAGGCCAGAACGCTGGCAGAGACGATGGTACGGATCGGTGACCATGCCGGCCGCCGGACGGAGGCCGTGATTACCAATATGGACGTTCCGCTGGGACGAGCGGTCGGCAATGCACTGGAGGTCCGTGAGGCGATTGCCACGCTGAAGGGAGAAGGCCCGAAGGATCTGACCAAAGTCTGCGTCACCCTCGCTTCTCGGATGCTGGTCCTGTCCGGGCTGGCTGAGGAAGGACAGGCGGAGTCTATGGCAGAACGCGCACTGAAGAACGGCACGGCAGCAGAACGGTTTGCCGCGATGATCCGGGCGCAGGGCGGTGATCCAGGTGTCGTCAGCGATGTCACGAAACTCCCTGCGGCCAGATGTACAGGAACCATTACGGCAGCGGAGAGCGGCTGGATCAGCCACATGGACGCAGAAGGAATCGGAACGGCATCCATGCTGCTTGGCGCAGGCCGCGCTACGAAAGAGGATGTGCTTGATTACGGAGCCGGGATTCTTCTCGTAAAGAAAACGGGAGAGAAGGTAATGGCAGGAGATACACTTGCCATCCTGTATACTTCGGATAAAGAACGTCTTCCGGCGGCAGAAGAAAAGTTCCGGGAGAGCATACGGATTTCTGACAAGGAACCGGACAGACCGGTGCTGATATACGGGATCGTCCGATGAGCCCGCATTGCATTTTCCCAGGCGGAATGATATACTGTTTTTGCCTGGGGTGTTCGAGCACTCGCTTATTTTGAACCTGCACTATGAATCAGGGATGCTCAGTATTGTCCTGCTGATGTCATGCCGCCCTCGAGCGGAAGACAGATGCTGTGACTGCGGCAACCCACCTGGCAGACCGCCGGGACTCAAAAACACGGGAACGGCACTCCGGGTAACTGAAAGAAGTCCGTAAGACCGATCAGGAAGGCTCCTCATTATGAGGGGCTTTCTTTGAATTTGAAGGGATGATCGGATGCTTTGTCTGGAGCAGAAAGTGAGGAGTCTACAGTATGGCAAAGAGGGGATGGATCGATACGGCGAAGCAGGCTGCCGTGATATTTGCCGGGTGCATCTGCATTGCCGCTGCCTATAATCTGGCATATGATCCGAATGGAATGGTCACGGGTGGCGTAAGCGGTCTCGGCATCATCATCCGCAGGTATACGGAGAAGCGGATTCCCGGAGGAATCCCTCTGTGGATGTCGCAGATTTTCCTGAATATTCCCATCTATCTTGCAGCTTTCCTGATCCGGGGACGCCGCTTCGTTCTGTCCTCTGTGGTCGGTACTCTTATGATGACTCTGGCGCTTGCGATCATCCCCACCGTCGATATTGTGCGGGGAGATCCGCTCTTGGCCAGCATATTCGGCGCAGTCTGCAGTGGATTCGGCAGTGGCCTTGTGCTCTCCTGTGCCGCATCCACGGGCGGAACAGATATGCTTGGCATGTCACTGTCCCGGTTGATGCCGGGCATCAATGTGGCAAATCTGATTGCCATGATCGATGGAGCCGTCGTCGTGATTGGTGCCTTTGCGTTCGGCATCCCGTCTGCCATGTATGCGGTGCTGTCCGTCTTCCTGGCTTCCCGCGTGACCGATTTTGTCCTTACCGGACTGAGGGACGCGAGAATGTTCCTGATTATCTCCGATCAGACCCAGAGCATTGCGGATGAGATCATGCAGCAGATTGAGCACGGAGTAACCGGGATCAGGATCGAGGGAATGTACACCCGTGCAGAGCGGTGCATGCTGATGTGCATCGTATACCGCAGGGAGATCGTCTCGGTGAAGCGGATCATCCGCTCCCACGATCCGCACGCCTTCGTGGTAATCAGTGATGTCCGCGATGTACGAGGAGAGGGATTCATTGAGGACATCCTCGAAAACTGAGCAGCGATAACTGAGTGAGCAGCGCCGAACAGAATGCAAGGAGGCAGGAATGCTGTTTGAGATACGGAATGGAACGGTGAGCCGCGGCGGTGTTCCGGTCCTTCAGGATTTCAGCTTTGATATCCGCGGAGAGGAGAAGGCGGCTATAGTGGGGAAGAAAGGAGCCGGCAAGACCACGCTCCTGGAGGTGATCTCCGGGG
>CADBOY010000170.1 GCA_902796405.1 uncultured Lachnospiraceae bacterium
CATGGGGCCGAAGGTCACCATCGACTCTTCCACGATGGTCAACAAGGGACTCGAGGTCATGGAGGCGCATTGGCTCTTTGGCGTGGATTACGACCGGATTGAAGTTCTGGTTCAGCCTCAGAGCGTCATCCACTCTGCAGTCCAGTATGAGGACGGCGCGATCATCGCCCAGCTGGGGATGCCGGACATGAAGCTTCCGATCCAGTATGCACTCAGCTATCCGGCAAGGCGGTATCTTGGCGGAGAACGGCTGGATCTGGCGAAGATGGGGATGATTACCTTTGAGGCGCCGGATCTGGATGAGTTCCCCGGGCTGGCTCTCGCCTTCCGCGCGGGAAGATGTGGGGGAACGATGCCGACCGTGTTCAATGCGGCAAATGAGTGGGCAGTCTCGAAATTCCTGCACGATCAGATTGGCTATCTGGAAATCACGGACTGCATCTGGTCCGCGATGGACCGGCACGAAGCGAGAGAAAATCCGGACGTAGGGGAGATCCTTGAGGCTGAGAGTGAGACCAGGCAGTTCCTGGATGAGAGCGTCAGACTGCGCGACTGAGGCAGTCATCCGCAGCGCGGTGAGTGGAAATACGCGGTGGATCTGTGAGTCGTCGTTGGCGGCTGACGCATGGCAGCAGCCCGAGGTATGCGGCAAAAGCGCGGGCAGGAGCAGTGCCGAGTGGCATGATGAGCGGCGGATGAGTGGCGGTGAATACGGAAACTCCCGGCGCAGCAGACTGTATCGGAGGAAATTTGGGTATCGTAAGTATTCTGATTGCAATTCTGGTGTTCAGCTTTCTGATCATCACCCATGAGCTCGGGCATTTTCTGTTTGCCCGGCGCGCAGGTATCGGGGTGATCGAATTCTCCGTTGGCATGGGGCCGCGGATTGTGAGCCGGCAGATCGGGGAGACCAGGTATTCCCTGAAGCTGATTCCGTTCGGCGGATCCTGCATGATGGTGGGAGAGGATGAAGACAATCCGGCTCCCAATGCGTTTGGAAATCAGTCTGTCGGCGCGCGGATGCTGACGGTTTTCGGCGGCCCGCTGTTCAATATTCTGACCGCGTTTATCCTGGCTATCATTCTGCTGGCCATGGGCGGCGTCAACCCGGCGAAGGTGTACACGGTTTACGAGGGGTATGGCGCGGCAAAAGCGGGAATCGCGCAGGGAGATGTGATCGAGTCCATCAATGGAAGCAGAATTCTGATCGGCCGGGATATCGAGCTGTATCTGTTAGCGCATCCGCTCGACGGCAGTGATGTCACGGTGACCTACAAAAGAGACGGAGAGAAACATACGGTTACCTACAGTCCGCACTACTCGACATACCGCATGGGGATCAGCTACAGCTCAGACACCGGGCGGGCGGTTCTTGCTGATGTGACGGCAGGAGGTGCCGCAGAGAAGGCCGGGCTGAAGACCGGCGACGTGATCACAGCCATCAATGGCAGCCCGATCGCATCCGGCCGGGATCTGGAGACCTATTTCAGTGAGAATCCGCCGGATGGCTCTGCGATTGCTATTTCCTATGAGAGGGATGGAACCGCCGCAGAAACGTCGGTGACGCCAACCTATTACGAGGCGAATATTCTCGGATTCGAAGCAGCGTATTACCGGGAGAAGGCAGGCCCTGTACGGACGGTTGCCGCCAGTGTCGTCGAGACCGGCTACTGGATCCGCTATACGTTCGCGTCATTAAAGATGCTCTTTACCGGCCAGGCTCACGTGAGCGATATGTCCGGTCCGGTCGGCATCGTGTCAGTCATCAGCTCGACGGTGACGCAGAGCGCGCAGGATGGCGCTCCGTATGTGATTATGAATCTGCTGAACCTGTCCATCCTGCTCTCGGTGAACCTTGGCGTGCTGAACCTGCTGCCGCTTCCGGCGCTGGACGGCGGACGGCTGCTGTTTCTGATCATTGAAGCCGTGCGCGGCAAGCCAGTTCCTCAGGACAAGGAGTCCATGGTGCATCTGGCCGGATTCGCCTTGCTGATGGTTCTGATGGTATTTGTGATGTTCAATGATATCATGCGGCTGATCCGCTGATGGAGGAAGACATGGAGAGAATGCGCACGAAGCAGGTTCGGATTGGCGATGTCTGGATCGGTGGAGATCAGCCGATCCGGATCCAGTCGATGACCAATACGAAGACGGAAGATGTGGATGCGACGGTTGCACAGATCCTGCGCCTGGAGCAGGCGGGCTGTGAGATCGTCCGCTCAACTGTTCCGACGCCGGAGGCGGCGAAAGCGCTCAGTGAGATCAAGAAGAGGATTCATATTCCGCTGGTCGCGGATATCCACTTTGACTACCGGCTGGCCATTGCGGCGATGGAGAATGGTGCGGACAAGATCCGCATCAATCCGGGAAATATCGGCGGGGCCGATAAGGTTCGGGCGGTGGTCGACTGTGCCAAAGAGAGGAACATCCCGATTCGTGTCGGCGTGAACAGCGGTTCGCTGGAGAAGAACCTCCTGGAAAAATACGGCGGAGTGACGGCGGAAGGGCTCGTCGAGAGTGCGCTGGACAAGGTGCATCTGATCGAGGACATGGGATATGACAATTTGGTGATCAGCATCAAGTCCTCCCAGGTTCCGATGTGCATCCGGGCGCACGAGCTGATCCGGTCGCAGACTGATCATCCGCTTCATGTCGGAATCACGGAATCGGGTACGGTGCGGACAGGCACGATCAAGTCCGCGGTTGGCCTCGGGGCCATCCTGTGGCAGGGAATCGGCGATACCATCCGTGTTTCACTGACCGGTGATCCGGTGCAGGAAGTGCTGGTGGCGCAGAAGATTCTGCAGTCGCTGCATCTTCGCAGCGAGGGGATCGAGGTGGTTTCCTGTCCGACCTGCGGCCGCACACAGATTGATCTCGTTTCGCTGGCCAATGCGGTGGAGGAAATGACTGCTTCCTATGATCTCCCGATTCGTGTCGCGGTGATGGGCTGCGTGGTGAACGGCCCTGGTGAGGCCAGAGAGGCGGATATCGGGATCTGTGGCGGTAAGGGGGAAGGTCTTCTGATCCGCGGAGATCACAAGAAGAAACTGCCGGAGGGAGAGCTGCTGGGAGCACTCCGGTATGAGCTGGATCACTGGAACGACTGAATCTGATGAGGGAAGTCCCAGTGGCTGCCGGGAAAGAACGCAGAGGGAAGGGGAAGAATGGAGATTCGCACGCTTCATGAGGTAGTGCCTGATATCAAAACATCAGACCAGCTGGTGCACAGAATGGACCGGATCCGCGTCACGAGGATGACCATGCCCCGTGACCGCACCACTCTGCGTATTTATATCGAAGCGGACGAACTGATTCCCAAGCGGGAAATCTACGCGATGGAAGCGGCGATCAAACGGCAGTTCTTCGACCGCCGGAATATCACGGTCAAGATCATCGAGCACTTCCACCTGAAGGATATGACGCCGGAGCAGGCACTGGAGAAATACAGAGGCAGCATCGAGCTGGAACTGAAGGGGTATCATCTGGTGGACTACCGGATGTTCCGGGATGGCAATATTCAGTACCATGATGGAGTATTCGTGATCGAGGTCGAGGACTCGGTGGTGAACCGCTCCCGGTCGGAAGAGCTCACGCGGGTGCTGGAGAAGATCATGAATGAGAGACTCGGTTTCGCGGTCGCCGTGCGCTGCCGCTTTACGGAGTATCATTCTCACCATAAGGAGCAGCCGCTCCCGGAAATTCCGATCCCCAGTGCGGCGAAAGTGCATGCTTCGCAGAGCGGAGAGAAAGTACACCACCAGAGCAGATCCGGGCACCCGTCGGGAGGAGAATACCGTCACCATCAGCCGCGCGGACGGAGACTGGAGCCGGAGGAAGGCTGGGGGCGTGATTTCGAGGGCGAGGCACTTCCGATCGTTCAGATCAATGACGAAATCGGCGATGTGATTGCGGAGGGGAAGATCTTCAAGGTCGAGACGAAGGAGATCCGAACCGGCAACACGATCATCATGTTTTCCATCACGGATGGAACCGATTCCATCACCAGCAAGATCTTTGCCCGGCCGGAAGAGAAGGACGAGGTCCTTGCCCTGATCAGCGAAGGCCAGTGGGTCCGCGTCAAGGGAATCGCCCGGATGGACAAATTTGACGGGGAGATCAGCATCGCCTCGGTCTATGGTGTCCGCAAGATGGATCATCCGGCAGGCAAGACGCTGCGCATGGACAATGCGCCCGAGAAGCGGGTGGAACTCCACTGCCACACCAAGATGAGCGATATGGACGGCGTCTCGGATGTGAAGGACATCGTGAAGCAGGCGATCCGCTGGGGACACCGCGCACTCGCCATCACCGATCATGGTGTTGTGCAGTCCTTTGTCGATGCCATGCATACCGCCGAGGGCTCTGATCTTAAGATTCTGTATGGCTGTGAAGGGTACCTGGTGGATGACACGGTAGGCGGAGAGTGGGATACCGAGCGGATTCGGAAGGAACATGCCTATCACATCATTCTGATTGCCAAGAATGAGATCGGACGTGTGAATCTGTATCAGCTGGTGTCGGAGTCGCATCTGACGTATTTCCGGCGCCGTCCGAAGATTCCCAAGAGTCGTTTGGCTGAGCTGCGGGAAGGGCTGATCCTGGGTTCTGCCTGCGAAGCCGGAGAGGTTTTCCGCGCGGTTGTGCAGAATCTGCCGGAGGAAGAGATTGCGCGCCGGGTCAATTTCTATGATTATCTGGAAGTACAGCCGATTGGCAATAATGCTTTCATGCTGCGCGATCCGAAGTACGGGCTCTCCGGCGAAGAAGATCTGAGGGATTATAACCGCCGCATTGTGGAGCTGGGAGAGCAGTATGGGAAACCGGTCTGTGCCACCTGTGATGTCCATTTTCTGAATCCGGAAGATGAGATCTACCGCCGGATTCTGATGAAGGGCATGGGATTTGAGGACGCGGACCAGCAGCCGCCACTGTATCTGCACACTACGGAAGAGATGCTGGAGGAATTCTCCTATCTTGGCCCGGACAAGGCAAAGGAGATTGTGATCACCAATCCAAACTTCATCGCGGACTGCTGTGAGCCGATCTCTCCTGTGCGCCCGGACAAATGCCCTCCGGTCATTGAGGGAAGTGATCAGACGCTGCGTGACATCTGTTATGAGAAGGCGCACAGCATCTATGGAGATCCACTTCCGCAGATCGTGGCAGACCGGCTGGAGCATGAGCTGCATTCAATCATCTCCAATGGCTACTCCGTGATGTATATCATCGCGCAGAAGCTGGTCTGGAAGTCCAATGAAGATGGCTATCTGGTCGGCTCAAGAGGGTCGGTTGGCTCTTCTTTTGTTGCGACCATGTCCGGAATCACTGAGGTGAATCCGCTGCCGCCGCACTATGTCTGTCCGCACTGCCACTACAGTGATTTTGACTCACCGGAAGTCAAAAAGTACGCCGGCGCGGCGGGCTGTGATATGCCGGACCGGGTGTGCCCGAAGTGCGGAACGAAGATGAACAAGGACGGATTCGACATTCCGTTCGAGACGTTTCTGGGGTTCCGCGGGGACAAGGAACCGGATATCGACCTGAATTTCTCCGGTGAGTATCAGAGCCATGCGCATGCTTATACCGAGGTGATCTTCGGCAAAGGCTGCACGTTCCGGGCGGGAACGATTGCCGCGCTGGCAGACAAGACCGCCTATGGCTATGTGCTCAAGTACTATGAGGAAAAGCAGCAGACGAAGAGGCGCTGCGAGATCGAGAGAATTGCGGAAGGCTGCGTTGGGGTGAGAAGATCCACCGGCCAGCATCCCGGCGGCATCATCGTCATGCCTCATGGGGAAAACATCTATTCGTTTACGCCGATTCAGCATCCGGCCAATGACATGACCACGTCTACGGTGACGACGCACTTTGACTATCACTCCATCGATCACAACCTGCTGAAGCTGGATATTCTGGGACACGATGATCCGACGATGATCCGCAGGTTGGAAGATCTGACGGGACTCAAGGCGCAGGAATTTCCGCTGGACAGCCCGGAAGTGATGTCTCTGTTTCAGAATACCTCGGCGCTTGGCATCACCCCTGAGGATATCGGCGGCACCAGGCTGGGTGCGCTAGGTATCCCTGAGTTCGGCACAGATTTTGCCATGCAGATGCTGATTGACACGAAACCGCAGCATTTCTCCGACCTGGTGCGGATCGCCGGACTGGCTCACGGCACAGACGTCTGGCTGGGAAATGCGCAGGAACTGATTCTGTCCGGAACGGCAACGATTCAGACGGCGGTCTGCACGCGTGATGATATCATGCTGTATCTGATCAGCAAAGGACTGGATAAGAGTGAATCCTTCAATATCATGGAGAGAGTCCGGAAGGGCAAGGTGGCGAAGGGTGCCTGCAAGGAGTGGCCGCAGTGGAAACAGGACATGAAGGATCATGGTGTGCCGGACTGGTACATCGGATCCTGTGAGAAGATCAAGTACATGTTCCCGAAGGCGCATGCGGCGGCATACGTGATGATGGCATGGCGAATTGCCTATTGCAAGGTATTCTATCCGCTCGCCTATTACGCGGCGTTTTTCGCCATCCGCGCGACCGCGTTCAACTACGAGATCATGTGTCAGGGCAAGGAGCATCTGGAGGAGACTCTGACGGTGTTCCGGAAAAATGCGGACACGCTGAAGGCCAAGGAGAAGGATCTCTATCGGGATCTCCGGATTGTCGAGGAATTCTATGCCCGTGGCTTTGAGTTTCTCCCGATAGATCTGTACCGGAGCAGCGCGAAGAATTTTGAGATCGTGGACGGCAAGCTCCTTCCAAGCTTCTGCAGCATCGACGGAATGGGAGAGAAGGCGGCGGAGGCCGTGGAAGAAGAAGCCAGAAAAGGGAAATTCCTCTCGGTGGAAGATTTCTGCCAGA
Source organism: uncultured Lachnospiraceae bacterium (assembly GCA_902796405.1). Taxonomy (GTDB): domain Bacteria; phylum Bacillota; class Clostridia; order Lachnospirales; family Lachnospiraceae; genus UBA3305. Next base: position 6,883 of record CADBOY010000170.1, read on the forward strand.
GGACCAAGGTCAGCCGGACCACGGCCGAGACCATGAAAAAACTCGGGCTGTTCGGCGGTATTCCGGAGACCAATCAGATCTCCCTGTTCGATCTGGAACTGCTCTGATTTTGTATGAAAGAGATGGTAAAGCGTACGGCTTTCCGTTCTGCGTAAAACTCCGCAGCGGGAAGCCGTTTCTTTTTTTCGAAAAGGGGTTCCTTAATCGTGTCATTGTGTGATATACTATACCCCACTGAGGTATCTTCTCGCGAAGTGAAGCGAGAGTATGATATCTAAGGCAGTTTTGCCGGATGTAAGATGGATCCCACAGATGAGGGAAGATCCAGGCCGATGAGAAATCATTTACGCAGAGGTGAAGGATAGAATGGAGATATTGACAGAGAAACAGAGCGATAAGGCTGCCGCTGGCAAGAAAACGGCTGCAGACGGTGAAGCCCCCTGCTGTGGAGGAAAACGGTCGGCAGGCAGTGAGCGTCTTGCTTCAGTGAAGTCTTCTGTCCATCAGCAGGAGCCGAGCGTGAACTGCTGCGCTGCCGGCAGAATGGCAGCAAATCAGAAACCAGCCGGAAATCCGGAACCGGCTGCCAGCTGCTGTGCAGCAAAGGAAGAAAGCAGCAGCAAGGTAAATCATGAGGACAGCTGCTGTGCGGCAAAAGACGAGGGCAGCTGCTGCGACTGCCACAAAAAGCATCGCACCGAGGCGGAATACAAAGCGCTGATGAATCGTCTCAGCCGGATTGAGGGTCAGGTCCGGGGCATCCGGCAGATGCTAGAAGAAGACCGCTACTGCGTGGATATTCTGACGCAGGTGGCCGCGGCAAAGTCTGCGCTGGATGGCTTTGGCCGGGTGCTGCTGAACCAGCATATTCATACCTGTGTCGTGGATAAGATCCGCGAGGGAGATGACGATGCGGTCATCGATGAACTCTGCGGCGTTGTTCAGAAACTGATGCGATGAAGAAAGCGGATCTGATTCTGGCCGCCGTGATTCTGGCAGTGGCACTGAGTATTGCCGGCTCCCGCTACGTTCATCAGGCGGATGGCAGCGTGGTGGTGGTAGCGGTGAACGGCGAAGAGACGGCGAGATATTCTCTTCATCAGAACCGGAAAGTGAATATCCGGAGCGATGGAGGATACAATCTGCTGGTGATTGAGAATGGATCAGCCTGTGTGCAGGACGCGGACTGCCCGGACCGGACCTGCGTTCACGAGGGGAAGATCCGCCGGGATGGCGAGACGATCGTCTGCCTGCCGCACAAGGTTGTAATCACTGTTGTGTCCGATGAAAAATCAGACGTGGATGGCGTGTCGGGCAGATGAGAACAAGGCGGCTTGATGACGGCATATCATGTGGCGAGAGCACAAGGTACATGAGGCTTGCTGGTAATGATACTGTTCAGTGACAGTTCATCAAGTGGTACGAACTGGCAGGGGTGAGGCAGATCTGATGAGGACGTATCTTGTGGCGGGAGAGCACATTGTTCGCAGCCTGACAGGGGTGAGTCAGTTCAGATGACGAAAAATTATGTAGCAAAAGTATGCGGTAAGCGCGGTGAGGCAGAGATGAGGCAGTTCAGTTGACAACGAAAAAAGTGGCAGAATATGGTCTTATGACCGCTCTTGCAATGGTCCTGAGTTACGTGGAGTCTCAGATTCCGGTGTTCTTTGCCGTCCCCGGGATGAAACTTGGTCTGACCAATCTGGTGGTTCTCACGGCTCTCTACCGGCAGGGCCCCAGAGGAGCATTTGCCGTGAATCTGGTGCGCATTGTGCTGACCGGGTTTACCTTTGGCAGTCTGGCCTCCATGATGTACAGTCTGGCCGGGGGAATGCTCAGTTTCGCGGTCATGCTGATCTGCCGGAAGTCAGGACGGTTCAGTGTGACGGGAGTGAGCATCGCAGGAGGCGTGGCACACAATATCGGTCAGATTCTTGTCGCAGTCTTCGTTCTGGAATCGGCGCAGCTGCTTTACTATCTGCCATTTCTTCTCATTGCCGGTGTGGCTGCGGGTTTTGTGATCGGCATCGCGGGAAGTGGCCTGCTGAAGCGGCTGCCCTGAAATAAATATCCGATTCGTTTTTCAGAAAACCTGGTGTGCCGCCTGTCTGTTTGAATTCACGTTTCCCGATTTAGAATCTGTATCTGAAGCTCCGGTTGGAATTGCATCCGCCGGAGCTGATTTTTTTGACTTGAATAAATAATCTGAAAAATTAAATACAATTTATTATATTCTGAAACATTAAAAAGATACAAATAATAGTAAAATAATACTTGACATAGAAGCAAGCTTAACTTATACTTAAGTCACAACAGAACAAAGAAAGCAGACCAGAGACCGAACGGTTCCGAAGACAAGCAGGCCGGACGATTCCACCAGATCTTATAATCTGAGAGATCAGGAAAGGAACGAAATGAGATCCAGGAATTCATTCTTGGGAATACTGAAGTCAGAGGAAAAGCCGAATGATCCAAGATCGATTGTGAAGAAGACGGACGGAAGATCAGTAATCGGCGGTCATGTCTGAACCTAAGGCAGATCGGAAGCGAGAGCATGAATGGTCGGACGAGAAACGATCATTCAAGGCGAGATGAGCTGAACCGGAAGAGAAACGGTCAGGGGAAAACGAAGGACGCCATTGCAGCGCAGAGAACGAGGAAGCTCGGAATGCATTGCAAAGTCCAGGGGATCATCAAAGCGGAAGAGAGGCCGGATGGAGAAGAGATGAACCGGTGTATACCGATTGAAGTTAGTCACAAAAGAAGAGATGATTCAACAGTTGATCGCAGATGACCAGCAAGAAGAATGGAACGGCAAAATTGAATTTGAAATCGGTTCAAGAGGTCACGGAGAGATCCAGAAAGGAAAGTCAGAACAGAATCTGAACGAAAGATCAGAGAGATCTGTTTCATGAATATCTGCAGAGACTTACGTATGGAAGTAATCTCCAGTGAATTCCTGTGAGAACCGCTGAAAATATCAAGTTCCGTCATTTTTCGACAAGATCATAGATCATACTCGGGCAGAATGATTCGGACCGCGGAGAACAGAAGCCAGTCAGTCAGAAGCCAGGGCAGGTGCTGAGGCAGAAGAGTGAAGAGATGGCAGGATTCCCGTACGACAGGTCAGGGATCGGAGCTCATCACCGTCACGCTCACCGGAGCAGGCGCGCGAATGAGAAGAGATCGGAGATCAGCGCGGGAGTTTCCGAAGAACACCGGCAGAGATCAAAGCGGTAAGAGTTCTTCATCAGCCAGAGCAATAAGGCTTGATATGATCCGGATATAAGGTCAGCATCCAGTACAATCCTGAGAGTCAGATCGAGGGAGGGCGGATGACAAAGAAGGCAAGTGGGACCGGAAGGAAGAAAGTCGGAGTGACCGAGGATGGCTCGGAGGTCTGCAGGATCCGAAGAAGAGACGGACATCTCAGAGGCTTATAAGCCGGAAGAACCGAAGATGGCAGAAGTCAAAGCAGCTGATTGATGGATGCGATTTTCGTGGATACCAGGAAATTGAGAAAGAAGTACCGAATCAGAAGATGCGGATCCCAAGTCTTTGAGGACGGGAGGTTATTCAGTGAAACTAACGATTCCTCATAGGTAGGGCTATTCGATAGAAGATGAAGCGAGAGCGGAAACGGATATCGAATAGCCCTTAATTTTTGCGCAAAAAAACAGGCAAATGGGATGCGGCGCCGCATCTCATCGGCCTGAATATTTATGTCTGGATATTTTCAGGATCAAACAGTCGGGCAAAGAGGCGCCATAAAACATCTCATTCGCCCGAGAATCAGAACCAGAAGGTCACGTGAGGGAAGTGCCGGTCAGCATCTCGTAGGCCTGAAGATATTTCTGAATCGTCTTCTCCACGATGTCATCGGGGAGCGTCCAGTTGTTGTCCGGATGTGACTTCAGCCAGTCTCTGGCAAACTGCTTGTCAAAGGAGGGCTGACTGTGACCGGGTTCGTACCCTTCTGCCGGCCAGAAACGGGAACTGTCGGGGGTGAGCATCTCATCGCCGATCACCATGGTGCCGTTTTCATCAATGCCGAATTCGAATTTCGTGTCCGCAATGATGATGCCGCGGCTGAGCGCGTAATCCGCGCATTTCCTGTAGAGCGAGATGGCATTGTCCTTCAGCTGCGTCGCGTACTCTCTGCCTTTCTCCGGGAAACGCTTTTCCAGAAAGTCGATGCTCTGCTCAAAAGAGATGTTTTCATCATGATCGCCCAGGTCCGCCTTGGTAGAAGGCGTGTAGATCGGTTCCGGCAGCTTGCCGGACTCCTTCAGCCCTTCCGGCAGACGAATTCCGCAGACTTCTCCGGTCTTCTGATAGCTGCTCCAGCCGCTTCCCGTCAGATAACCGCGCACGATGCATTCGATGGGGAGCATCGTCAGTTTGCGGCAGAGCATACTGTTCCCATCGTATTCCGGCTTCTGGAAGTATTCCGGCATGTCCTTGACGTCAACAGAAATCATGTGATTCGGAATGATGTCTTTCGTCATATCAAACCAGAATTTCGACATCTGCGTCAGGACGGTCCCTTTTTTGGGCACCGTGTTGTGGAGGATGACGTCAAAGCAGCTGATCCTGTCCGTAGCGACCATGATCAGGGAATCGCCGTTATCGTAGATCTCGCGCACTTTGCCTTCCTTGATCGGTTTCCAGTCTTTGCTCATAATCTTCTACCTCTCTGGGCTGTCATACAATTGCTATCCCTGAGAATATACTGAATCTGCCGTAAAATCAATAGAGGCGGCCGGAGAACGTGGAAATCCTGCCGGAGCGTAAAATCCCGTCAGCAGAAAAACAGGAAACAATAGGAAAATACAACGAAAAA
>CADBOY010000171.1 GCA_902796405.1 uncultured Lachnospiraceae bacterium
CATTCGGCCGTATCTTCTCCGGTACGCCGCACGCGGCACATCGCGCCCGCATGACTGTAACGAATCTTGGCCATGACCCGCTGATTATCATAAAAATCCGGCACGGCCATGAAATTCAGCTGGCTGCATGTGAGATGACGGGTGAAGACATCTTCCTCCTCACCGAGGACCACTTCATTTGTCTCAGGTCGAATCCCGGTAACATAAACCGGCCGTCCAAATGTGACTCCCAGGCCTTTGCGCTGTCCAACGGTGTAGTGCGTGATCCCCTGATGTTCACCCAGAACATGTCCGTCGCGGTCAACGAAATGTCCCGGCTGCTCTTTCTGCCCGGTTCTTGCGTCGATAAATGCCGCATAATCATGATCCGGAATAAAACAGATCTCCTGACTGTCCGGCTTGTGGGCTACCGGAAGTCCCGCTTCTTCCGCTATCGCTCTCACCTGCGGCTTGGTGTAATCCCCGACCGGCATCAGGGTATGAGCGAGCTGGTACTGCGTCAGATTGTACAGCGCGTAGGTCTGATCTTTTTCTGCCGTGGCAGAAGCAGCCACGGCGTATCTCCCATTGGCCAGATGACGGCCGCGGGCATAATGTCCGGTCGCAATATAATCCGCACCGATCGCAAGACTTCGGTTCAGCAATGCCTCCCACTTCACGTACCGGTTGCAGGCGATGCAGGGATTCGGGGTCCTCCCTCTCCGGTATTCTTCCGTAAAATAGTCAATGACCTTCTTCTCGAAGACGTCCCGAAAATTCATCACATAGTGCGGAATTCCGATCACTGAGGCGACTCGCCTTGCGTCTTCCACCGCAGACAGACCACAGCAGCCGCCATCGTCCTCACGCGGCGCGTCCTTGCTCCAGATCTCCATCGTTGCGCCAATCACCTCATACCCCTGTCTCTTCAGCAGGAGCGCCGCGACGGAGGAATCCACTCCTCCGGACATTCCCACGACTACCTTCGCCATGTCTGCCTCCATTTCATTGCTACGATTTTACCGTATCCGGCAGGTGCCATGCAAGTCTTTTCTGTGATATGGCGATCCGGGCGCTTTCCTTCCGATTCATCCCGTCTGATACACGCCTGACCGCTTTCTTCCTGTTCTTTCGGTTGCTACATGTCCAATCGCTTTCATCCTGCTCTTCCATTATGAGGATGAGGCTGTCTTTCTGTCTACGAGCTGCGCCTGCCGGTTCCTGTTCCTGGACAGCAAAAAATGACGGATCTCCGTTTGACCGGGAACCCGTCATCTTCATTTCTTATGCGCATCTGGCCACAGAGCCGCCATCTAAATCAAGCGTTGTATTACTCTTCCGGATCGACCAGCTCATTCAGATCAATCTTGCCGGTATTCTTCTTGTTGATCACATAGTAAGCCGCGTTCTCCTCCGGCTTGATGTAAATCTGCATCGACTTGATCGCGCTCACGCGATGTCCGGCCTCTTTATAGACCTCCTCGATCTTATCCAGAATGCTGCTCTCGCGGACTTCCTTTCCGGAATACTGAATAAATGTCTCCGTGACGCTCAGTCTGCGCAGGTTCTTCTTGGCCGCTTCACTGGCCTTCTTCGTGCTGGCGGCCGCCTTCTTTGCGCCGCTCTTTGCCGCACGGGAAGCTCCCTTCGCAGCAGCCTCTACCGTATCCTTCACTTTATCGATGACTTCATCCACATTCTTGTTCGTATCCATCTTTTCCCTCCTGTTATGTCACAAATCGAATTACCCTTCAAATTCTTAGATAGAGTAGCACCTTTTTGTCACTTTTGCAAGACGAATCCAGAAATTATCAAGGAAAATGGCAGAAATACGCTGTTTCACGGACTTTCCTGATTTTACTGTATTAAGCCGTCGTCATACATGCCGCTTTCGGGCGTACAAAGTACGCACAGAAAGCGGCATGTATGTACGACGCAAACGGGTATGAGCATGAAGCGATGCGCAGCAGCGCGTAAATGCGAATACACGGCCGGCTGCGTGAATCGAGCAGCGATGCAGCAGGCCGGCGCTTCCCTAGTCCGCCAGCGAAGGATCCGTCAGATCCACAGATACCAGCGTAGAAACCCCCTTTTCCTGCATCGTGATCCCATAGAGCCGGTCCGCCATCTCCATCGTCCCGCGCCGGTGCGTGATGACAATAAACTGAGTCTGCCCCTTCAGCCGGTTCAGATAGGCCGCATATCGGTCAACATTCGGCTCATCCAGTGCCGCCTCAATCTCATCGAGAAGACAGAACGGGGACGGCTTCAGATTCTGAATGGCAAACAGCAGCGCGATTGCCGTCAGTGCTTTCTCACCGCCGGACAGCTGCATCATATTCTGCAGCTTCTTCCCCGGCGGCTGGGCATCGATCCGGATCCCCGCCTCCAGAATATCCTCCGCATCGGTAAGAATCAGCTTTCCGCTGCCTCCTCCGAACAAGTCCCGGAACACGCGGCTGAATTCTGCCTGAATCTTTGCGAAATTCTCCGCGAACTGACGCCGCATCCCTTCTTCCAGATCACGGATAATTCCGCGCAGGCTGTCGGCTGCCTTCGTCAGATCATCATGCTGTCCTTTCAGGAAAGTGTATCGCTCGTTGACTTCCTTATACTCATCGATCGCATTGACATTGACCGCCCCCAGTTCGCGGATCTCCTTCCTCGCTCTGCTGACGGTACGGCGGCTTTCGGTCAGTGAGCCGCTGTCATGCGGCGCGGCAGCTTCCGCCTCCGACGGAGTCATCTCGTATTCATCCCAGATGTATTCCGTGAGTTTCTCAATCTGGTCACTGAGCCGTTCGGCGGAATTCTGCAGGCGGTAGAACTCCCGGTCCAGCTGGCTCAACCGCCCGCTGATCTGCTCCCGGCTGTCAAAGATCTCCTTTTGCTTCTGGGAGAGCCGGTCTCTCTCTTCGCTGAACTGGCTCAGCTTCCTCTCCTGATTCTGGCAGGCGGCGGTCTCTTCTTCCACGCTCTTTTTCAGCGACTGGATCTTCTGCTCCCTCTCCTCGGCCAGCTGGCCGCCTCCCTCCATACTTTCCTTAAGAGCAGCGCGCTCCCGGTCAAGCTCTTCCCGCTCCTTGAGCAACCGATTCTGATTCTCTGTGATGAACCCTGCCTGCTGCTCCAGGCGGGAAGCCTTTTGATGAAGTTCAGCAGAAAGCTGGTTCTTCGTCTCAAGCTGCTTTTCTTCTCCGGAAAGTGTTTCCCGGCACTCTTTTTCTTCTTTCTCACCGTCTGCGATATGCTGATTCAGCTGCTGTTTTCTGGTCTCGAGCCGGGATTTTTCTGCTTCCAGCTCACGCAGGCGACTCTTTGCAGCTTTCATCTCCTCTTCTCTGGCGCGGCGCACATCATTCTGGTCTTTCATGCGCCTGCTGTACTGATCCAGATTCAGGGAAGCGGTATTTCTCTCCAGATCCAGCCTGTGCAGCTCGTCTGTCGTCTGATCCAGCTGCTCTTTCGCTGTCTGAATGCTCTTCTCCAGATCGGCGGCCTGCTTCTGCCCTCTGGTCAGATCCGCGGAAAGTTTTTCCGCCTCCCTTCCCAGTTCCTCGATTTCTCTGCGGCGCCCCAGCAGATTGCTGCTGTTCCGGAAGCTTCCGCCGGTGATCGCTCCGCCAGGGCTGAGAAGTTCCCCTCCCAACGTCACCAGATTCAGCGAATAGTGATATTTTCGCGCAAGAGCAAGAGCCGCATCAATGTCATCAGTCACGACATATCTGCCCAGAAGATAGGCGGCAATCCCCCGAAATCGATCTTCGGTCTCCACCAGATCGACAGCGCAGCCGATCACCCCCGGCTCCTGCAGCACTTCCGCGCGAACCTGTCCGGTTCTTCCATGCACGCTTTCCAGAGGAAGGAAAGTAGCCCGCCCGGAATGACTCGCTTTCAGACTCGCGATCAGCCTCTTAGCGGTTGCTTCCGTATCGGTCACGATATTCTGAATCCGGCCGCCCAGAGCCGTTTCAATCGCCGTCTCATATTTCTTCTCCGTGTGGAAGAGATCCGCCACCGCACCGAGGATTCCATTCTCCCTGCTCCGCATCTCCATGATCTTCCGAACGCTGGAGCCATATCCTTCATATCGTTCCGCGATATTCAGGAGCTGATCATGCCGCGAGCGAACCTGGTGATATCTTTGCTGAGACTGAGCCAGTTTTTCATTCACATTGCGCAGCTGCTGGTCGGCAGTGCTCTGCCGCTTTCTGACTTCCGTCTGCGTCTTCTTCAGCTCATGATCTTTCTCCGTCAGGCTGCGGAGTTTCTCCTTCTCCTCGCGGATTTTCTGCTCGAGAGTCACTTTCTCCGTCTTCTCCTCCGAAGAAATGTTCTCGAGTTCACTCTGCCGCTTTTCCTCCTGCTCATGAAGCGTTCCGTTTCGTTCGAGACGGGCGGCAGTCTCCGCCATCTCGTTCATGTCCTTCACTCTGTCCTGACCAATCTGAAGGATCTTATCTCTCAGACGGCGGACTTCCGTCTGCCCGTCCTGCACGTCCTGAGCTGTAGATTCGGTCTCTGCCTCCAGCGCGCCCTGCTCTACCATGAGCTTTTTCTTCTCGGCTTCCAGCTTTCGGTATTCTTCCCGCTTCTGCTCGCCGCTGACACGAATCTTCTCCATGCGGGCCCGCATGTTCTCTTCGTTCGTCTTTGCTGCGCCAGCCTGCTCGGTGAGAATCCGGATCTCTCCCTCCAGGTTCTCACGGCGCACCTTCCGGGTGGAGAGATCTTCGCGAAGCTCATCCCGCTCATGGTCCAGGTCAGACAGCTTTCCTGCATACTCTTCGTAGTTCTTCCGCAGCTTCTCGGCGTCCTCGGAGGCCGTCTTCCGGTCTTCTTCCACCACGGCAAGATTGGTTTTCGCCTCATTCAGCCGCCTGGTATAATCCGCGCTTTCAAAGCTGTAGGCATCCAGATCCGCCCGCTTCAGGTCTTCCCGCAGCTTCAGGTAAGCCTTTGCCTTCTCCGACTGCTTTTCCAGAGGTCCGACACGTTTTTCGAGCTCAGACAGGATATCCGTCACACGGACCAGATTTCCCTCTTCGGTCTCCAGTTTCTTCTGCGTGATACTCCGCCGCTTCCGGTACTTCATGATTCCGGCGGCTTCATCGAAAAGCTCTCTCCGGTCTTCCGGCCGTCCGCTCAGGATCTGATCGATCTGGCCCTGACCGATGATGGAATATCCATCCTGTCCGACACCGGTATCATAAAAAAGTTCCTGTACATCTCTGAGGCGGCACAGAGAACCATTCAGCAGGTACTCGCTCTCCCCGGAACGGTAGACGCGCCGAGCCACCTTTACTTCATCGTAATCCGAACCAAGTACATGGTCCCGGTTGTCGATCGTGAGCTCTACTGATGCGAAGCCGAGCGGCTTCCGGTTCTCGGTACCGGCAAAGATCACATCCTGCATGTTCGAACCGCGGAGCGAGCGGGCACTCTGCTCTCCGAGTACCCAGCGGATCGCATCAGCGACATTGCTCTTTCCGCTGCCGTTTGGTCCGACAATGCCCATAATTCCCGGCTGAAACTCCAGCACGGTCCGATTGGCAAATGATTTAAAGCCGCAGGCTTCTAATTTCTTCAGATACATACTGCTTTCCCAATACCGTGTCATGCCCGCCGCAGGATAACTCTTCATCCGCCGCGCCACAACAGCCATAATTCGCGCAGCACCCGAATCCGTACACAATGGTTCCGAAAAAACTGCCGCGCTTTTATATGAACAAAAGCGGCGCACCCGGCCCCCCGGGAACGCCGCCCGTCTTCATTTTTTCTGTCTCAGTTTCAGAATTGCCTGATAGGCAGCACTCTGTTCCGCCGTCTTCTTGCTGTGTCCGACACCCTGTCCATACACTTTCCCATGGATCTGTACCTGGGCGGTGAACGTTTTATCGTGGTCCGGACCGGATTCATCGATAATGGCGTAGGAAAACTCGTCTTCTCCCTTTTCCTGCACCATTTCCTGCAGTATCGTCTTACTGTCGTAGAACAGTTTCCGGTTCTCGAGATCGCTCATGATGAATTCCCAGATGAAGACGCGTGCTTCCTCATAGCCGGAATCGATGTAGATCGCCCCGATCATCGCTTCCAGAGCATCGCTGGTCAGTGAATCCCGGTTTCTCCCCCCTGTCGCTTCTTCCCCTTTTCCCAGAAGAAGGCTCTCCCGGATTCCGATCTTCCTCGCCACAGCTGCCAGCGTTGGTTCACAGACAATGGAAGCCCGCAGTTTTGACATATCGCCTTCCGGATCTTCCATATAATTCTCATAGAGAAATTCACTGGAGGCCAGCTCCAGAACAGCATCTCCCAGAAATTCCAGACGCTCATTGCTGGCAAGACGATCACTGCCGTGCTCATTGGCATAGGAGCTGTGCGTCATGGCCTGTGTCAGGAGTTCCGGATTCCGGAAGTGGTAACCTATCGCATCCTGAAGCGCCTTCCAAACCTCTTTCATTTTTTCTCTCCCCCGCCACATACGCAGCATTATCCCGGTCTACTGGTTATTCCCCCGCATTCTGGATCGCATCATAGGCATCCCCAACCGTGATGATGTTCTCCAGCTGGTCATCCGGGATCTCCACGCCGAGCGCATCCTCCAGCTGCATGATAATCTCCATGCGGTCCAGCGAATCTGCCCCGAGATCTGCCGCAAATGATTTTTCCTTCGTGATGGACGCGGGATCAATGGAAAGAACTCCCGCAATGATCTCCTGAAGTTTTTCGAACTCCATAGTATAACCTCCTGAACGATTCCTGATATTACGGCTCCTCCGGTACGGTGAGGCAGTCCCGGATCTTTCCGGGGATGTCCTGCTCCCGGAATGTGATGCACTGCAGTATGGAATTTCTCACTTCTGCCGCCTTCGCACTGCCGTGGGTTTTCACTACAAGCCCATTCAGCCCCAGCATCGGCGCGCCGCCGTACTTCGACGCATCCAACGACTTCAGTGCTTTCTTCAGCCCCGGTTTTACCAGCGCGCCGCCGATCTTCGACCGCACACTGCTCATGATTCCCTTCTTGATGGTCTCAAGCATCGCACTCGCTGTTCCCTCATACAGCTTGAGAATCACATTGCCCGTGAATGCTTCACAGACAATGACATCTGCGTAGCCATGCGGAATCTCCCGGGCTTCGATGCTGCCGATAAAGCGGATCCCCCGGCACATCTTCAGCAGCGGATAGGTCTCCTTCACGAGAGCATTCCCCTTTTCTTCCTCCAGGCCAATATTCACCAGTGCGACCGAAGGATTCGGCACTCCCATCACATGTTCCATATAGATGGAACCCATCTGCGCGAACTGAACCAGATGACTGCTCCTCGCATCGACATTGGCGCCGCAGTCAATCAGGAGGGAGAATCCCTTCGTCGTCGGAATCAGCGCAGCCAGAGGTGTGCGCTCAATCCCCCGGATTCGGCCGACCAGGAGCTGACCGCCGACCAGGACAGCCCCCGTGCTTCCCGCAGATACGAATGCATCTGCATTTCCGGCCCGGATCATCTTCTGTCCCACAACAATGGAGGAATCCTTCTTGCGCCGCACGGACTGAACCGGCGGATCTCCGGTCTCGATGACCTCTGAAGCGGGAACAATTTCCACCCGGTCTTCCGGATAGGTCAGTCTCGAGAGAACCGGCTGAATCTTCTCAGGCTGCCCGACCAGGAAGACGCGGACACGATCATTGTCGCACACGGCCTGAACCGCCCCCTTGATGATCTCTTCCGGAGCGTTATCGCCGCCCATGGCATCAACGGCTACTCTTGTATATTCGAAATCGCCCATCCTCCTACCCCCCTCTTTTTGTTTTCTCCTCATCGAAGCAGATTCACTGCGAAGACGGAGGCGCTCAGCAGTAAGTACAGAAACATGCCGGGATTCAGAAATACGATACCTGCCCAGTGATGTTTCGGCAGTTCCACCCAGCCATAAAGAAAATGAATCTTCTTCCACTCTCCGAACACCAGGAGAAGTCCGAGTATCGTCAGCACGACCTCCGCCGCTGTGATGACAGTCAGCGCCGGTGTTCCGAACTGTCCGTACAGGTATGTTGGCAGAACGCCAAACAGCATATTGAGCAGAATATGCAGCAGGATCGTCCAGCGGATCTTCCCGGTCCTGACATATATATAGCCCAGAACCAGTCCTACGGCAAATGCATAGAAGCACTGATAAAAATTCCCGTGGACCAGTGCAAAGATCAGTGCGGAAGTAAATATCGCCGGCCGATCTCCAAGGCGGTTCATCCGGTCGATGATCATCCGGCGAAACAGGATCTCTTCCCAGACCGGAGCCATGATGCCGACGACAATCACATTATAATATAAGGATGTCTCGGAAATCATATTGCTGACATAGTTATCTGGTGTTTTGCCCACGAGTAGGGTAACGCCGGAGTTCACGGCAAAACCAAGGAGGGAGCCCAGCGTCATCATGGCGCAACACACAACAAACAGCCTGGAAATGGCGAAGCGGTTCATCCGTCCCTTTTCCATGGGATCAGCAGGGATTCTCGATATCACCAGCGCGCACAGCGGAAAGGAAACCGCATACTGTCCGAACGCCGTAATCCACGCACTTCCCTCCGCGCTCATAAAGCTGGACGGGGCTACGGCACCGGCAAGAAACCCAAACAGACTGCCGGCAAGATTCCCGGTCAGAATCAGTACCGCGATACCAAGACAGATTATGGAGATTCTTTTTCGCTCATATCGGCGGTTCAGTGGTTCCACAGTCTCCTCCATTCCTCATACCGGAGCGCATCGCGCGAATCCCTCATGTACCGGATTCCTGCCATATCGATCGGAAAATCCGCCAGACGATGCCCGCACCGCACTCATGGCAGTTTACTGAGGGCAATGATATTTCATTATAGCCTGCAGGAGCATGTTTTTCAACTGTTTCCGGCACTGCGGGTCCATCGCCTGCCTTGATGCCTTCCCCAATGAGTGATATAATTTTTACTCTGAATTTACAGATATCGTACATTATGCACCTTATCCTGCTGACATTCCGAAAGGAGCTTCTCTGATATCATGGGCAGAAAATCAAGCAATAAAAAATCGGAGGACGTCCCGTTC
>CADBOY010000172.1 GCA_902796405.1 uncultured Lachnospiraceae bacterium
CAATGGCCAGCGGTACATTCAGAAGTCTGGACAGCGTCTGGACAAGATACGTCTTGCCGCTTCCCGTCGGACCGATCAGCAGCATATTGGATTTCTCGATCTCCACGCCGTCATCCGAATTCGACAGAATTCTCTTGTAATGATTATACACCGCAACGCTGATCGTCTTCTTCGCTTTTTCCTGTCCGACGACATACTCGTCGAGCATGGCCTTGATCTTGTGCGGCGCCGGGACATCCTTCATCGTAAAGTCCGGTTTCGATCCGCCCTTTTTGCGCTTTACGCGCTGATTCTGCGAGACAGGACCTCCGAAGCCCAGCTGAGAGAGATCAATCATCTGGATCTGCGGGAAATGGTGATTTCCTGTCTTCCTGGTGTTCTCCTTTGTCTCTCCCTCTCCGTCTCCGCTCTCATCGCCGTCCGCCTCACTGCGTTCCCCGGCAGTATCGTTCCCGCCGGAAGCACCAGACGATTTCTTCTCCGCGTGCTCTGCTCCATCCGCCGCAGAGGAACCTTCGGTTCCCGAAGTACCCCCATCTTCGCCGTGACCGGCCTGCGCCGCGTTCACATCATCCTGCTCCGGGATATTCCTCGAGCTGGAAAAATTCCCCTGGTCCTTCAAGGAAGCAGCCGTCTGGTCCGCATCATCATCCGCGCGAACCTCCCGGTAGTCTGCCTCCTCCGCTTCGTCTGAGGTTCCATTCTCCCCGGCTCCCGGGAAAATGCCGGGGAAAATGCCGGGGAAATCCGTCTTTCCGTTCATCAGATCCGACAAATCGGGCATCTGATCGATCATATTCTGAAGACAGTCCCGGCAGACCGTCATCCCCCCAGGGAGATGAATCATCGGCCCCGCCGTACTGTCCGGACGATGGCAGATGCTGCAGACGTCCTCATAATCGTGTTGATGGTCTGTCATGTATATTCCTCTTGCAGTGTGCCCGGGTCAAATGACCCGTTCAATGTCAGAACGATATACGAGTATACCCGAAAGCAGGGAAAAGCTCAAGAGAGACCGCCGGGCAGGATCTTCTTCATGTAATAACCGGTGTAGCTCTCCGGGACCATCGCGACCTCTTCCGGCGTCCCGCAGGCGACAACCGTGCCGCCGCCGTCACCGCCCTCCGGTCCCATGTCAATCAAATAGTCCGCATTCTTGATGACATCCAGGTTGTGCTCGATCACAACGACCGTGTTGCCGCCGTCCGTCAGTCTCTGCAGAATATCGACGAGCTTATGTACATCTGCAAAATGCAGACCGGTTGTCGGCTCGTCCAGGATGTAGAGCGTCTTCCCCGTGCTGCGCCGGCAGAGCTCCGTGGCCAGCTTCACGCGCTGGGCCTCGCCGCCGGATAGCGTCGTGGAAGGCTGACCGAGCCGGATGTAAGACAGTCCGACATAGTGCAGCATCTCGATACGCGTCCGGATCCGGGGGACATTTTCAAAGAATGTCAGTGCCTCCTCGACGGTCATGTTCAGAACGTCATAAATGCTCTTCCCCTTGTACTTGACATCCAATGTCTCCCGGTTATATCTCTTCCCGCCGCAGACCTCGCAGGGAACATAGACATCCGGCAGGAAATGCATCTCAATCTTGATGATGCCGTCGCCGCTGCAGGCTTCGCAGCGGCCGCCCTTTACGTTGAAAGAAAAACGCCCCTTCGTATAGCCGCGCGCTTTCGCATCCGGCGTCGCTGCAAAGAGCTCCCGGATCAGATCGAACACACCGGTGTATGTCGCCGGATTGGAACGCGGGGTCCGGCCGATCGGAGACTGGTCAATGTTGATGACCTTGTCGAACTGCTCCATTCCGCGGATGATCCGGTGCTTTCCGGGAATCGTCCGCGCGCGGTTCAGCATCCGCGCCGCCGCCTTGTAGAAGATCTCATTGATCAGTGACGACTTGCCGGAGCCGGACACACCGGTCACACAGGTGAACACCCCGACCGGAATCTTCACATTGATCCCCTTCAGGTTGTTCTGCTGCGCGCCGCAGATTTCCACGAATCCTCTCGGCTTTCTCCGCTCCCCGGGCACGGGAATCTGCTTTCTTCCCGCGAGGTAGTCTCCAGTGACCGAGCCCGGCGTCTTCATGATGTCTTCCGCCGTTCCCTGGGCCACTACTTCTCCGCCGTGCTCCCCGGCACCGGGGCCGATATCCACGATCCAGTCGGCAGCCCGCATGGTATCCTCATCGTGTTCCACCACTATCACGGTGTTGCCGAGGTCGCGGAGGCGAAACAGCGTGCGGAGCAGCTTATCGTTGTCCCGCTGATGCAGGCCGATGCTCGGTTCATCCAGAATATAGGCAACTCCGACGAGACCCGAGCCGATCTGCGTCGCGAGGCGGATTCTCTGCGACTCGCCGCCGGAGAGTGTGCTCGCGGAGCGCGCCAGCGTCAGATAATTCAGGCCAACATCGTCCAGGAAAGTCAGGCGCGCCAGCGTCTCCTTCAGAATCGGCGCACTGATCTTCTGCTGCATCGGCGAGAGCGTCAGATTCTTCAGAACATCCCGGCATTCCCGGATCGGCAGGCTGGTGAGCTCATAGATGTTCCTGCCTCCGACGGTCACCGCGAGACTCGACGGCTTCAGCCTCTGTCCGTGGCAGTCGGCGCAGGGAATGATCTCCATAAAGCTCTCATATTCCTCTCTGGCAGCTGAGGTCTGGGGCAGTTCCCGATAGCGGCGCTTCAGATTCCCTATGACACCGTCAAAGGCAATGTCATAGGTGCCGCTTCCGCGCTCACCTTCATAGTAGACGCGCACCCGCTCTCCCTGCGTGCCGTTTGCGATCAGGTCCTGAACCTTCGCCGGATAGTCCTGCCAGGGCGTATCCAGGTCGAATCCGTATTTCTCTGCCATCCCCTGCAGAATGGCATGACTGTAGCTCCCGGGTTTGGCGGATGACGCCCAACCCGGCGCGACAATGGCGCCCTGATGGATGCTGATGGTCGGATTCGGGACAATCAGCCTCATGTCGAATTCCATCGTGTAGCCAAGGCCGAGACAGGTCGGGCAGGCTCCAAACGGATTGTTGAACGAAAAGCTCCGCGGCTCCACCTCTTCGATGCTGATGCCGCAGTCCGGACAGGCAAAATTCGCACTGAAGCTCAGAACCCTGTCCTCGCCGACGAGAACCTCCAGCAGGCCGCCGGTCAGCGAGAGTACCGTCTCAATGGAATCCGTCATTCTCTGCTCGATGCCCGGGCGGATGACCAGCCGGTCCACGACGATGCGGATATCGTGCTTGATATTCTTGTCGAGAGTGATCTCCTCTCCCAGATCGTACATGCTGCCGTCGATCATCACACGCACGTAGCCGCTGCGTTTGGCGGAATTCAGCACCTTCTCATGGCGCCCCTTACGCCCGCGCACAACCGGCGCGAGCAGCTGGATCCTGGTCCGCTCGGGAAGTCCCATCAGCTGATCCACCATCTGATCCACCGTCTGCTTATGGATCTCCCTGCCGCACTTCGGGCAGTGCGGCACTCCGACCCTCGCGTAGAGAAGGCGAAGATAATCATAGATCTCGGTCACCGTACCGACCGTGGAGCGAGGATTGTGATTCGTCGATTTCTGGTCGATCGAGATCGCCGGCGGCAGCCCGGTGATGCTGTCAACATCCGGCTTTTCCATCTGTCCGAGGAACTGGCGTGCATAGGAAGACAGGGACTCCATGTACCGGCGCTGTCCCTCGGCGTAAATGGTGTCAAATGCCAGCGAGGATTTGCCGGAGCCGGAGAGACCGGTTAGCACGACCAGCCTGTCCCGCGGGATATCCACATCGATGTTCTTGAGATTGTGCTCCCGCGCCCCGCGGATCTTGATGTATTTCTGTTCTTCGTTCATCTTTCTCTTTCCGTTTTCTGCCGCATTTATGCCGCACCATCTTCTTACTTCAGATAGCCCCGCAGCTTCAGCATATCGTCACGCAGCTCGGCTGCCTTCTCGAAATTCAGCTCGGCCGCCGCCTGGTTCATCTTCCTCTTGATCTCCTCGATCAGCACCTTCAGCTCCTGCTGATTCATGGACTCCGGATCCTTCAGGATCTTTCCCCGGTTCTTCTTCGGGGCATCCACGGCCTCGGAGATCGCAATCCGGTCCCGGACTGCCTTGCGGATCGTCTGCGGCGTGATTCCATGCTCCTGATTGTACGCGTTCTGAATCTCGCGGCGCCGGTTGGTCTCCTCAATCGCCTGCCGCATGGAATCCGTCACCGTATCGGCGTACATGATGACATGGCCGTCCGCATTTCGCGCCGCGCGGCCGATCGTCTGAATCAGCGCCGTCTCTGACCGCAGGAATCCTTCCTTGTCCGCATCGAGAATCGCAACCAGAGAGATCTCCGGAATATCCAGTCCCTCGCGGAGCAGGTTGATGCCGACCAGCACAGCGAAGACATTCATGCGCATATCGTGGATGATCTCCGTTCTCTCCAGCGTATCGATATCCGAATGCAGATAGCGCACGCGGATTCCTGCCTCACGCATATAATCGGTGAGATCCTCCGCCATCCGCTTGGTCAGCGTCGTAATCAGGATCTTGTTCCCCTTCGCGGTCTCTTTGTTGACCTCCGAGATGAGGTCATCCACCTGCCCGGCGACCGGCCGCACCTCGATCCTGGGGTCAAGCAGACCGGTCGGGCGGATCACCTGCTCGGTCCGCAGCTGCTCGTGCTCGCTCTCATACTCTCCCGGCGTCGCCGAGACG
>CADBOY010000173.1 GCA_902796405.1 uncultured Lachnospiraceae bacterium
ATGATGGAGACATCGAATGTGCCGCCACCGAGGTCATATACCAGAATCTTCTGTTCCTTCTCGTTGTCCAGGCCATAAGCCAGTGCAGCAGCGGTCGGCTCATTGATGATTCTCTTGACGTCCAGTCCGGCGATCTTGCCAGCATCCTTCGTGGCCTGACGCTGAGCATCATTGAAGTAAGCAGGAACCGTGATGACGGCTTCCTTTACTTCCTCGCCGAGATAGCTCTCCGCATCCTTCTTCAGCTTGGAGAGGATCATAGCCGAGATCTCCTGCGGCGTGTACTTCTTGCCGTCGATCTCCACATGATAGTTGGTTCCCATATGTCTCTTGATCGAGGATACCGTGCGGTCTGCATTCGTCACAGCCTGACGCTTTGCCGGCTCACCGACGAGGCGCTCGCCGGTCCTGGTAAATGCAACGACACTGGGGGTCGTGCGGGAACCTTCGGTATTCGCGATAACCACGGGCTTTCCGCCCTCCATAACCGCCACGCAGCTGTTCGTGGTTCCAAGATCGATACCAATGATCTTACTCATAATCTTTCCTCCTGTATGTTACGGCCGGCCGCCTGCAGCAGCCGTCCTGCTCCCTTCGGGAGCATCTGTTGTCAGATGAATGTCTATTATAATCACGCGGCACAAGCCGCAGATTTTCTGATTCTGCCGAAGCTCTGGCTTCCGCCCGGCCTCAGTTTGCTACCTTGACCATGCTGTAGCGGACGACCGCGTCTTTGTAAGTATAGCCCTTCTGGAACTCTTCGACCACTTCATTCTCGCCGGCGTTCTCATCATCCACATGCATCACGGCATTGTGCCGGTCCGGATCGAACTTCTGTCCCACCGCTTTAATCGGCTTCACGCCCAGAGCATCCAGCTCAGTCTGAAGCTGTTTGTAGACCTTATCCATTCCGCTGATAAAAGCGTCGTCTTTCTCTTCCTCCGGCACGGTGGCAAGTCCCCGTTCGAAATTGTCCACGATCGGAAGGATCTTCTCGATCACGCTCCGCGCGCCCATATCGAACATGCTGCTCTTCTCTTTCTCCGTGCGCTTCCGGAAGTTGTCGAATTCCGCCATCTGTCTCTGCAGCTGGTCGGTCAGATGATCGATCTTTTCCTGCAGCTTCGCGGTTTCATCCTCCGCCTCCGGCGCCTCACCGGATGTCTTCCTGTCTTCTTCGTCGGCCTGCTCTGTCTTCGCCTCCGGCTTCTTCTCTTCTGTATTCTTCGTCTCCGCTTTTCCGGAATTCTGTTTTCCCGGATCCGAAGCAGATTTGCCTTCGGTCTCTACGTCGCCATCCTGCGCCGCTTTGCTGTTCTTGCTGCCGGCTTCTGCCTCTGCGCCGGTCTGCTTTTTCTTACTTTCTGCCACCGGAGTCCCTCCTTCTATTCCTTATCAC
The DNA here is from genome assembly GCA_902796405.1 of uncultured Lachnospiraceae bacterium. Taxonomy (GTDB): domain Bacteria; phylum Bacillota; class Clostridia; order Lachnospirales; family Lachnospiraceae; genus UBA3305. Next base: position 1,400 of record CADBOY010000173.1, read on the forward strand.
CGCCGCCGTCATCGCTGTCATCGCTGGTGTTCTTCCTGTCAAATATGCTGTCCAGCTGGGACATCGTATTCTGCAGCGTGTCCACAACCTTCTCGTAATCCATCCTCTTCGGCCCGATGATGCCGATCTTACCCTGCACGCCGTCACCCAGCTCATAGGTCGCCGTGACCACGCTGCAGTCCTTCATGGATTCCACCGGAACTTCATCGCCGATGAATACCTGAATATCATGCCGTCCTTCTCCGCTGGAGCCTTCCTCGCGGACGATATCGCCGAGCTCCTCCTTGTTCTCCAGCGTGGTGATCAGCTCACTCGCTTTGTCGCCGCCCGTCAGTTCCGGGTACTTGAAGATGTTCGGTGCCCCGCTCGTGTAGATCGGCACCCGGTCTTCCTTGCGGATGGACTCAGCCACCGCGTCGAGGACCTTGTTGATGATCTCCCGGTGCTCCCCGTCCTCCTCCTTCATGGAGGCAATCACGTCAAGTGTGATCTCATCCGCCGTCAGTCCGGCGAGATGCCGGTTCAGCAGCAGATTCAGCGACAGGATGCTGTCCATCGAGATATCCTCGCCGATGTTCAGGATGTTGTTCTTGACGATATTCCCTTCACTGACGATCACCGCGAGGATTTTGCCGTCGCCCATCGGTGACAGCTGAATGAACTTCAGTTTGACCTTCCGGGTCTTGGGGCCGGTAATCATCGCCGCGTAGTTCGTGTTCACCGCAAGAAGCTTCGCCATACGGATCAGCAGTTCCTCCAGCCGGTCTACCCTCTTTACCAGGATTCCACTGTCCGACTCCGTCGCTGGAAGTTCTTTCTCGGAGAGCACATCGTCCACGTAAAGCCGGTAGCCTTTATCCGTCGGAATCCGTCCGGCCGATGTATGAGGCTGAACAATGAGCTCCATCTCCTCGAGATCGGACATCTCATTCCGGATCGTCGCGGGGGAGAGCTTCACATCAAGGTACTTGGAAATCGTTCGGGACCCCACCGGTTCACCGGTCTCCTGATAGTTCTGAATGATTGCGTACAGAATCTTCTTTTTTCTCTCATCCAGTTCCATGGCTCCCGCCTCCTTCCCTTTGTTAGCACTCGATAGTTCAGAGTGCTAATACCTTTCTTATGTAAAATACCACCCTGTACAATCTTTGTCAACTGTTTTTCCTGTTTCGCGGAAAATATTTTTCCATAAATCTGTATCTGATTCGCTGCCGCAGCGGTGACGGCTCAAACGCACGATTTTCCGCCATTTTCCGTGTTTCTTTTCACCGTTTTGATCTGACCGGCGTAAATATCTGCCAGTTCCTCTGCTGGGTTCATGACGTCTTTTTTCCTCTATAATAATCAGAAAAATCCGCGGAGCATCATTCCGCGGATTTTCTTCCTCTGATTCTGCCTTCTGATTTTGATGCAGGCGGAAACCGTTGTCCGCCTTCCCGCCGGAAATGCGCTGCATTACCTGCTGCAGCCTGTCCGGGTTACTGCTCTGCGCTCCGGTCTTCAGCGGCAAAGCCGTTCGGGTTCATGGACTGCCATCTCCAGGAATCGGCACACATCTCATCGATGCCGAGCTCCGCCTTCCAGCCGAGTTCCTTCTCTGCCAGAGTCGGATCCGCATAGCAGGCCGCGATGTCTCCGGGGCGGCGGGCCTGAATCTGGTAAGGGATTTCCTTGCCGCAGGCCTTGCTGAACGCATGAATCACGTCGAGCACGCTGTAGCCGTGACCGGTTCCGAGGTTGTACGTATATACTCCTGATCCGGTCTTCTCCATCTTGCGGAGTGCGCTGACATGTCCCTTCGCCAGATCAACGACATGGATGTAATCTCTCACTCCCGTGCCGTCCGGCGTGGCGTAATCATTGCCGAAGACGCGGACATAAGGCAGCTTGCCGATCGCAACCTGCGCGACATAGGGAAGGAGGTTGTTCGGAATTCCCTTCGGATCCTCTCCAATGAGCCCGCTCTTGTGGGCACCAATCGGATTGAAGTAGCGCAGAAGCATGATGTTCCACTCTTTATCGGCCACATAGAAATCCCGGAAGATCTCCTCCTGCATCAGCTTGGTGCGCCCGTAGGGATTCGTGACATGAAGCGGGAAGTCCTCACGGATTGGCACGGAGGCCGGATCTCCATATACTGTTGCGGAGGAGCTGAATACCAGATTCTTCACGCCATGCTGCCGCATGACATTGCAGAGCACAAGCGTTCCGGTAATATTGTTCCAGTAATATTCCAGAGGCTTGGCGACCGATTCACCGACGGCCTTGAGTCCGGCAAAATGAATGACCGCCTGGATGTTCTCCCGGTCGAAGATCTCCTCCATCTTCGGGCGGTCCAGAATGTCTGCCCGGTAGAATGTCAGGTCCTTACCGGTGATCTTCTTCACCCGGTTCAGGGATTCCTCGCTTGCATTCGAGAGGTTATCCACAACAACGACTTCATAACCGGCATTCAGCAGTTCTACGCAGGTGTGGCTTCCGATAAAGCCGGCACCTCCTGTAACAAGAATGGACATGTAGAATTCCTTTCTGCGCCGCCTCACCGGCGGCTGCTCTATGTTTTTGCCCTCCGCCGCTCCCCGTGATCATCCGGGCTCAGCGGCCAGTACTCTGCCCGCAAGGCCGTGGGCGGACCTCACTTCCACTCGCGGATGCACTGCAGCAGCTCATGGTCTGCGGGCTTCAGACAGCTCAGACCACCTGGAAGAGATAAAACTTCAGGTAGTCGGTTTCCGGTACGTTCCATAGGATCGGATGATCCGGCGCCTGCTGCCTTGCCTCGATCTGCCGCAGCTGAACTCCTGCATCCCGCGCTGCGTCCCGCAGCATCCGCACAAACAGAGCATCTGGCATGAAATGGGAGCAGGAACAGGTTGCCAGATAGCCTCCGCGCGGCAGCAGCCGCATGGCTCGGTAGTTGATCTCCCGGTACCCGCTCTCTGCGTTTCGGACGGTTTTTCTGGACTTGGTAAATGCCGGCGGGTCGAGGATGACGAGATCGAATTTCTCCCGCCTCTCCGTCAGCTCCGGCAGCAGATCGAAGACATTCGCCTGACGGTACTCCACTGCTTTGTCCAGTCCATTCAGTGCCGCATTTGCCTGCGCCATCTCGAGCGCATTCGCCGAAACATCGACAGAGAGCACATAGGAAGCTCCTCCGGCGGCAGCATTCAATCCGAACGATCCGGTGTGCGTAAAGCAGTCAAGCACCCTTTTTCCTCTGGCCAGCTTCGCCACCGCCTGCCGGTTGTACTTCTGATCCAGAAAGTATCCGGTTTTCTGCCCATTTTCAAAATCCACCCGGTACCGGATGCCGTTCTCCGTGATCTCCGTTTCCGTGCGCTCCGGCGGCGTCTCGCCCGGCAGAACAAACCACCCCTTCTCCTGCGGAAGTCCTTCCCGTTCCCGGATGGCTTCGTCATTCCGCTCGTAGATGCCGCGGATTACCTGGCCATCCTCCCGAAGGATCTTCACCAGCATCGGGAACAGCATCCCCTTGATCCGGTCCATTCCATAGGAGAGCGTCTGGGCAACCAGGATATCGGAAAAGCGGTCGACGGTAAGACCCGGAAACTGATCTGCCTCACCGAAGATCACCCGGCAGCACGACAGGTGTTCTTTCTCCATGACGGTCTTCCGGTACTCCCAGGCGTACCGAAGGCGGCGCTCCCAGAATGCCTCGTCAAACCGGTCATTGGCATTGGCAGAGATCAGCCGGACCTGGATTTTCGACTTCTCACTGTAAAAACCAGTTCCCAGGTATCTCCCCTTCTGACTCAGCACATCGACCAGTGCGCCGTTTTCCGGAGGCTCTGAAAATTCCAGGATCTCCTCTCCGTAGACCCATGGATGCCCCGTTTCGCGGAACCTTTCTCCCTTCTTTGTGATGACTGCTCTGGGGTACGGTCTGTCGTTCTCCTTCATCGCTTTCTCCCGTTTGCGGCTCGGCCACCGCTGCGCTTCCACCTGCACGTTTATCGCAGACGATTGTAATACGGGGGAGAAAATTCCGCAAGGCTTTACCGGGCGCAATTTCGGTTTCACGCCTCGCCGCCGGTGCATTGTCCACGCCAGACCATCTGCTCCAGCCCGGTCTGGTTTCATCCCCCACGTCGGTGCATTGTCCACACTGGAGCATTTGCTCCGGACAAGTCTGGTTTCAACTCTCGCCGCCAGTGCATTTTCGGCACATCTGACGGAGGCGGCCCTGGGGATTGTGGGCTGACAGTCCGTCCGCGCCGCGTTATAATAGAGGCATCAAGGGCATTCACTCAGCCACCGCGCAGTGCGCGGCCAGAAAGTGAGGAGAAGAGATGACAAGCCGTTTTACCAAACCGGCAGGCAGCAGCGAAACCACCGCCGCAGAAGAAGCCGCCAATCACCGTGCTTCCGAGCATATCAGCGATTTCATGGGAGATCCGGATGCCAGAATCAGCAAGCACTACCTGGAAGCGCTCTCCTACCGTTTCCCGTCGATCGCCAAAGCCAGCACCGAGATCATCAATCTCTGCTCGATTCTTCAGCTGCCGAAGGAGACCGAGCATTTCATGACGGATATCCACGGGGAGTATGAACAGTTCATCCACATCATGAAGAACGGCTCCGGAACCATCCGCAGCAAGATCGAAGATGAATTCGGCTTTGATCTCTCGCAGCAGGACAAGAAGGATCTGGCGACGCTGATCTATTATCCGCAGGAAAAGATCGACCTGGTCAAGGCTTCCGGTGAAAATATGCACGACTGGTACCGCACGATGCTGCTGCGGCTGATCCGCATCGCCAAGCGGGCGGGTCGGAAATATACCCGGTCCAAGGTTCGCAAATCCATGCCGCCGGAATTCTCCTATCTGATCGAAGAGCTGATGAGTGAAACGGACTACGCCGACAAGAATAACTATTACGACCGCATCCTCGAATCCATGATTCAGGTGGACCGCGTGGAAGAATGCATCTGTGCCATCGCCCAGACGATTCAGAATCTGACGGTCAATCATCTTCACATCATCGGCGACATCTACGACCGGGGGCCCGGTCCTCACATCGTCATGGACAAGCTGATGAACATGAAGGCGGTGGATATTCAGTGGGGAAATCACGACATCGTCTGGATGGGCGCTGCCTGCGGCAACCTGACGATGATCGCTACAGCTCTCCGTCTGACTGCCCGCTATGGCAATCTCGATACCGTCGAGGACGGCTACGGAATCAATCTGGTTCCGCTTCTGCGCTTCGCGATGAAGACCTACGCAGACGATCCCTGCATCTGCTTCAGCCCGAAGGTCGACGAGAATACTTATGACATGAACGATCTTCCTCAGGATACGAAGATGCACAAGGCCATCGCCATCATCCAGTTCAAACTCGAGGGGCAGATGATCAAACGGCACCCCGAGTGGCACATGGAAGACCGTCTTCTTCTGGACAAGATCGACCGCAAGAAGGGAACCATTCTCTGGTATGGCAAGGAATATCCGATGCGGTCCATGCTCTTCCCGACCGTGGATCCGGAGGATCCTTACCGTCTGACGGAGGAGGAGGAAGCCCTGATGGAGCACCTCAAGGTCAGCTTCATGAATTCCGAGAAGCTGCAGCGGCATGTCCGCTTCCTGCTGAACCACGGAAGCCTGTACCTGATCTACAATTCCAACCTGCTCTTTCACGGCTGCATCCCGCTCACGCAGGATGGCAATTTTGCCAAGGTCCCTGTAAATGGGAAGGAGTACAGTGGGCGCGCGCTCATGGACACTCTGGACAACCTCGTGCGCAAGGGCTACTACCTGCCAGCCGGCCCCGAGAAAGACGAAACAACCGACGTATTCTATTTCCTGTGGACTCATCCCCTGTCGCCGCTGTTCGGCAAATACCGGATGACGACATTTGAGCGGTACTTCATCGCGGAGCCGGAGACGCACGTGGAGGAGAAAACGCCATACTACAAGCTCTATAACAATGAAGAAATCGTTCACAAAATCTTCGATGAATTCGGACTGGACTGGGAGAACTCTCACATCATCAATGGTCACGTTCCCGTGAAGCAGTCCCGGGGAGAATCACCGATCAAGTGCGGCGGTAAGCTCCTGATGATCGACGGCGGATTCTCCCGGGCGTATCAGAAGACCACCGGCATCGCCGGCTACACGCTGATCTCGAATTCCTATGGATTCAAGCTCGTCTATCATGAGCCATTTACCTCCAAGGAGGACGCGATACGGCGGGGAAGCGACATTCACTCCGAGACTCTGGTCGTGGAGAATGTGCTTCGGCGTCAGTCCGTCGGCGATTCAGACACCGGAGCCAACATCCACCAACAGCTCACCGAGCTGCGCGCCCTCCTCGCGGCATACCGCTCCGGCGAGATCCGCGAGCGCGAGTAAACGGACGGCGGCGCGCCCTCCTCGCAGCCTACCGCTCCGGCGAGATCCGCGAACGCAGGTAAATGGGCGGCGGCTTCGGCGGCGCGCAAACCGGTGTAATTTGCGAATGCGAATTGCGCAGCTGCCGTCCCGACAAACCAAACGGCAAAACCGTCTGGCCCGGTTTCCGGAGCAGATGCAGCGTAAAAACGGGCAGTGAAGAGAAAAAGCATCTCTTCACTGCCCGTTTCTCTGCCTTCTGACGGATTCAATCAAAAAGCTCGCTCCACTCCCCATTCCGGAAGATCGGGATCTCCGTACCATCCGGCTGAATTCCTGTCACCATCAGGTCCGTCGTTCCGATCATA
>CADBOY010000174.1 GCA_902796405.1 uncultured Lachnospiraceae bacterium
AGGACGTCAAGCATGACTCGGCGGTCATGATCCGGAATGAAGAAGCACGCGCGAAGGATGAAGCCGGCCGGAAGGCGAAGGAATATATCATCACGGCAATCCAGCGCTGTGCAGCGGATTATGTTGCGGAATCCACCATTTCGGTTGTTCAGCTGCCGAATGATGAGATGAAGGGAAGGATTATCGGCCGGGAAGGCCGCAATATCCGCACTCTGGAGCAGATGACCGGCGTTGATCTGATTATTGACGATACGCCGGAAGCGGTCATTATCTCCGGCTTTGATCCGATGCGGCGTGAAGTCGCGAAGATCGCACTGGAGAAGCTGATCATGGATGGCCGCATTCATCCGGCACGGATCGAAGAGATGGTCGGAAAAGCACAGAAGGAAGTGGATGCGCAGATCCGTGAGGAGGGCGAAGCCGCTGTTCTCGAGGTTGGCGTGCACAACATCCATCCGGAACTGGTACGTCTGCTTGGCAAGATGCGTTTCCGCACCAGCTATGGGCAGAATGCGCTGAAGCATTCCATTGAAGTGGCCCATCTGTCCGGACTTCTGGCGAGCGAGATGGGACTGGACGTGCGCGTAGCCAAGCGGGCCGGCCTGCTCCATGATATCGGAAAGAGCCTGGATCATGATATGGAAGGCTCTCATGTTCAGATCGGTGCAGACTTGTGCCGGAAGTACAAGGAATCTCCGATTGTCATCAACGCGGTAGAATCCCACCACGGCGACGTGGAGCCGACGAGCCTGATCGCTTGCATTGTACAGGCGGCCGATACGATCTCGGCGGCGAGACCGGGTGCGCGGCGTGAGACACTGGAGGCATATACGAACCGTCTTACCCAGCTGGAGGAGATCACGAATTCCTTCAAGGGAGTCGAGAAATCCTATGCGATTCAGGCGGGGCGTGAGGTTCGCGTCATGGTGATTCCGGAGCAGGTGAGCGACGACGATATGGTGATTATGGCGAGGGATATTGCCAGGAAGATTGAATCGGAACTGGAATATCCGGGGCAGATTAAGGTAAGCCTGATCCGCGAATCGCGCGTCGTTGATTATGCAAGGTAACAGGAAACGGGAACGCCGGAGCGGTATCGTTTCGGCGCTGTGCAAACAGCCGGGGAAGAAATTCTCCGGCTGTTTGCATGTCCGGACAGAAGGAGGAAGAAGAGTCAGATTATGAAGAAAACAGAGCGGCTGGGCCGCAGGCTGGCCTATCGGGGAGCGGTGCTGGATCTCTATCAGGATACCGTCCGACTGCCGAACGGCAATACGGCAGAATGGGATTATATTGATCATATCGGAGCGGCAGCGGTGGTTCCGGTTCTCCCCGATGGAAGAATCCTGATGGTCCGGCAGTACCGGAATGCTCTTGACCGCTTTACTCTGGAGATCCCGGCGGGCAAACGCGATGCGATAGATGAGCCGATGAGGCTCTGCGCAGCGCGGGAGCTGGAGGAAGAAACCGGTTATCACAGCGATCATCTGGAGCCGCTGATTACGGTGAACACGACGGTGGCATTCTGCAACGAGAAGATCGGTATCTTCGTGGCGAAGGATCTGGTAAAAACCAGCCAGCACCTGGACCCGGATGAGGATATCGAAGTGGCGGCATTTACGCCGCAAAAATTGAAACAGATGGTTCTTTCACAGGAACTGCTGGATGCCAAGACCGTTGCTGCGGTTCTGGCCTACTGCCTGAAGTACGGCAGCTGATGCGGTTGACCGGTCATTTCTGGTTAACAGCAGACTGCTCATTCCCGGGTACAGGGATTGCAATTTCAGTCGGGGGATGATAAAATAACAGTCATTTCTCACAATGTGCAGATTTATGGCATGGAACATGCAAAAATACAGGTGACACAATGCAGAATACAGGATTTGTGACGATTAACTATGATATCACTTCCCCGAAGATTCCGGCTTCCTTTTCCGGCGTCCGGATTGCGGTACTTGTCGATCTGCACAATTGTGTGGTCGGGCATAGCGTGGAACAATTCGCGGATGCGGTGATGCGCGAATGCCCCGATGCCATCTTGCTCGCGGGGGATATGATTACAGAAGAAAAAAAGGGGCGGCACAGAGTATACCGCGGCAATGCCCATGCATTGATCCGCCGTCTGGTGCGCATTGCTCCTGTGATCTATGCGCCCGGAAATCACGAGCTTCGCTGGAGTCTGGAAGACCGTTTCGGACGTCCGGAATACCGGTGGTGGGTGCGGGAGATGCAGAATCTCGGAGTGGAATATCTGGAGAACCGCTCGGCTTTCTTAAGCCGCGGAGGGAGCAGAATCCGTGTCACCGGACTCAGTCTGCCGAAGGAGTGCTTCCGGCTGCTGCACCGCCGGACAGCCGATGTCCGCCTGATCGAGAAGTGTGTCGGGAAAGCGGACGCCGGTCATTTCCAGATTCTGATCGCGCATGAGCCCTTTGACTTCGCCAGCTACAGCGAATGGGGAGCGGACCTTGTGACATCCGGACACTGCCATGGCGGAGTAGTCCGACTGCCCGGCATCGGCGGAATGATTCCGACGACGATTCCTCTGTATCCGAAGTATGATCGCGGACGGTTCTGGAAGAACGGCACGGAGCTGATTGTGAGTGCAGGACTGGGGATGCACACAATTCCGTTCCGCTTCAACAACCCGCCGGAGCTGGTGATGCTGACGCTGAAGCCGGAAAAGCGTGAGGGGTAACCGATGGAACAGTCGCTGGAAGTCAAACTGGAAGCATTCGAGGGACCTCTCGACCTGCTCCTTCACCTGATTGAGAAGAACAAGGTGAATATCTATGATATTCCGATTGCGGAGATCACCAATCAGTACATTGATTATGTGGCAAAGATAGATCATGATGATCTGGACCTGGTCAGTGATTTCCTGGTGATGGCGGCGACGCTTCTGGATATCAAGGCGAGGCTGCTTCTTCCGAAGGAAGAAAAGGAAGAAGAGGCCGAGGATCCAAGACAGGATCTGGTGTCCAGGCTGCTTGAGTACAAGAAGTACAAGTACATGAGCGGTGAGCTGAAGGACCGGGAGATTCTGGCGGACCGGATGTTTTACCGGGAACCAGACCTGCCGCCCGAGGTCTCGCACTACCGCGCCCCGGTTGATCTGGACGAACTGCTCGGCGATGTCACGCTGGAGCGTCTGAAGCAGATTTATGAAGATGTCATGCGGCGGAGGGAAGATCTTCGTGATCCGGTGCGCAGTCAGTTCGGGAAGATTGAGCGGGAGACCATTCAGATCTCCGACCGGATTCGCTCCGTCAAACAGGCGGTTCGCGGCGGGAAGAAGCATTCGTTCCGGGATCTCCTGAGTCACGGAGCGTCGAAAACCGAGGTGATCGTGACGTTCCTCGCGGTGCTTGAGCTGATCCGGTCCGGAGATATCTTCCTGACGGAAGACAGCACAAGAGACGATATCATCGTCGAGGGCCGGCTTCCGGAGATGAAAACAGGCGAAAACAGCGAAGCTGAAACGGGACAGAGCGTATAGGGTAGTGGCGAATCCGAAGCGGGACAGAGCGCAGAGGAACGAGGCGAGCCCGAAACGGATGGATATGAGGCCGGAGAGACGGAGACCGGCGCAAACGCATCTGCGAAGAGGAACCGCAAGACCGAAGCGGAACAGGATGCAGAGGAGCGAAGCGCATCCAAAGCGGAACCGGGCACAGGAGGACGAGGCAAATGACGACAGAAAGCGCAATAGAAGGGCTGCTCTTTGCAATGGGGGATGCGGTGCCGGCAAAGGATCTGGCGCAGGCTCTTCAGATCCCGGACGAAGAGGTTCGTGACGCAGCGGAGCGGCTGGCGCGGAATCTGGAAGAGTCGGAGCGGGGAATTCGTCTGATTCGCCTGGGAGACAGCTATCAGCTGGGATCCTGTCCCAACTGTTTTGAAGCGCTGATCCGGCTAGCGGCACATCCGAAGAAACCGGCGCTGACGAATGTGATGCTCGAGACGCTGACCATCATTGCTTACCGGCAGCCGGTCACCAAGATGGAAATCTCAAAGATCCGCGGCGTGAGTTCGGATCACGCGGTGAACCGCCTGGTCGAGTACGGCCTGGTATGTGAGGCCGGACGGCTGGATGCGCCTGGCCGCCCGATTCTGCTCAAGACGACGGAAGAATTCCTGCGCCGTTTCGGTCTCTCTTCAGCTGAAGATCTCCCAGATCCAGGCGCCGAGAAGATGGCGGAACTGGAAGAGGAGGCGGAGGAAGAATCGGCGGAGCAGGAAAACCAGGTGTCGGTGAATGTGTGAAGTCAGTCAACAAGGAGGACGAGCATGTACAAGCTGGGATTGATCGGATTCGGAAGTATGGGAGGAGCGATCGCGGAGGCGATCATTCAGGCCGGGGCTCTTTCCCCCGACGATATGGCGGTATTTGAAGTCAATCCCCGCGCAAAGGAGAAAGCACTTTCCCTGGGAATCCATCTCTGCGCATCCGCCGTTGATCTGTGCCGGGAAAGCCCGATGATTCTCCTGGCTGTGAAACCGCAGAAAGCAGCATCAGCGCTGCAGGGAGCCGGAGAAGCGCTGGAAGGCAAGGCGCTGATGTCGATTGCCGCCGGTGTTTCTGCTCAGAAATTGAAAGAATTCGGCGGTTCCTGCTATCTGCGCGTCCTCCGCATCATGCCGAATATTCCGGCAAAAGTCGGGGCTGGCTGCATGGCGCTGTGCAGGGAGACGAATTTTACCCAGGAGGAGCAGCAGGAAGCGGAGCGGCTGATGTCTGCCGTTGGCATTGTGGAATGGATTCCTGAGGATCGGTTTGATGCGGTGACCGCCCTCTCCGGAAGCGGTCCGGCATTCGTCGCCATGTTCATTGAAGCTCTGGCAGACGGCGGAGTCCGGGAAGGACTCTCCCGTTTGCAGGCGATGCATCTTGCGATGCAGACGGTTCTTGGAACGGCAAAGCTGCTTCAGACGAGCGGAATGCATCCGGGGGAACTGAAGGATATGGTCTGTTCGCCGGGCGGTACGGCGATCGAGGGCGTGGAGATGCTGGAGAGCCGGGGAATGCGTACCGCGGTCATTGAAGCGGTTACCGCGGCAGGAGAAAAGTCCAGGAGGATGATCTGAGACCGTTCTGCAGGCGCGCAGCGGCCATGCCTCCTCGGTATCGGGGAGACAGGCCTCCTGCTGACAAGATGGCCGAAAACCGTATCGGTCACTCTTCCTCTATATCGGGGAGCCCTTCGTCTTCGTGCTTAGCCCGCAGCCCTTCCAGAAGAGTGGGTATCATGCGGCGCGTGAACTCCCCCAGATCGAAGCTGCCTTCGTTGATGCAGTACTCGTAGATGATGGCCCGCTCACACATAGAGTAGTACTTTGCCACTTCTTCCACGGACATGTCGCTGCGGATTTCTCCGCGCTGGATGCCGGTTTCGGCGATCCTCCGTATCAGCTGATAGTAATAGCGGTTCGGGTTGAGAAGATGCTTGTCGCCCTTTGTCACAACCTGAGAAGAATAGAGATAGGCAAGAACATTGATCTGAATCTGCCTGCCAATCATCTGATGCTCCAGATGGCAGAGCGTCCCCAGCATATCGACGGTGTTCATCTCCGGGTCAAGAGTGGGAATGATCTGTTCATAGTAGTCGTCGAACAGATCGGAGAGCGATTCCAGCAGCGCATCTTTCCCCTCAAAATAGTGATAAAAGGTTCCCTTGCTTGTGCCGGATGCGGTGATGATATCCTCGATCGTGGTATCGTCGTAGCCTTTCTCGCGGAACAAATTCCAGGCAGCTTCAACGATTCGCTTCTTGGTGCTGTTTTTTCTAGCCATTGCCATCTCCATCCTGCTCTCCCTGACCGGCGGAATCTGCGCGGTGAGATGAATTCTTCCTACGGTCTCTTCGCGCGCAGAACCGTATGCCTTCGGTCGGTGTCTGGTCCTATGTATCGTACGCCTTCGGTCGGTGTCTGGTCCCATGTATCTGAATATGTTTTACCCTGCATCAGGGTAAGAAGTCGATATTATTATTTTACAATAATAATGATTCGTTCTGTTACTATAGCATGAAACAGAAAGGTCGTAAAGTGAAATGACTGACAAATCCGGTTGACAGACAGCGGGCCAATCGCTATATTTAATGAAAAAGAACGGATAAATCTGTTACATTTCACGGGGATCATTCAGAGGAGAAGGCTATGAGTAATTTGAACCAGAACGCGACAATGGGGATGCGGATCAAGGCGCTCCGCAAGGAGAAAAAATATACGCTGAAGCAGCTCGCGGAAGAATCGGGGCTTTCGATTGGCTTCCTGTCGCAGCTGGAACGCGGGATGTCCTCCATCGCCGTGGATTCTCTGGCGCGGATCGCCGCGATTCTGGGCGTCAGTCTGTCCACCTTTTTCTCGGATTCTCAGGTAGTATCGGCGGATCCGGTATCGCACAGCACCGAACTGCATTGGAATGCCGATGGACCGGAGATCTCGCAGGCGCTGCTCAGCAAGGATCTGTATGGCTTTGACATTCTGCCGCGCGTCTTCCAGCTGATGCCCATGGCCAGCAACAATGACCCGGAAGGCGCGATCCATCGTCATTCCGGCGAGGAATTCATCTATGTGCTGGAAGGTGTTGTGACGGTCTATCACAATGACAGAGAATACACGCTTTACCCGGGAGACAGCATTCAGATTCACTCGAATATTCCGCACAACTGGGTAAACCGAACCAACCGGATTGCCAGACTGCTTTCCGTCAGCTATCCCAATCCGTTCAAGGAAGAGCGGGATGACAGTGCTGCGGCACATGTTTCCGCCGAGAAAAAGAACACTCGCCCGGCAAAGGAGGCTGGATCTGACGGCAAGCCGGCGAAGAACATCGCAGATTGATCATATCAGCAGAATGAATGGGGCGTTCGGTATTGTGCCGGACGCTTTTCCATGTCGCCGTAAACCGGAAAACTGCCGGGGAGAGCCAGAGATGATTCAGATCAGTATTGCGGATATCCGCGGAAGACAGAAAAACGGGGACATTCCGGAGCAGGTGAAGAAGATGCTGTCCTCTCGTGTGCAGGGCCGATTCGGCCGTAAAGCAGCTCTTGAGAGCAGTGCGGCGGAACTGCTTCTGATTCGCGCGCTCTGCGGTCGGGTATCGGGACAGGATTCCGCTGCGGCGCGCCAATCGTCCAGAATTTCAGTCCCTCTTCACATTGCTGAGCGCAGGGACGGCAAGCCATATCTGGCGGACTACCCGGATCTGCACTACAATCTCTCCCACTCCGGCGGGATGGTTCTCTGCGCTCTGGGAGATGAGGAGGTCGGCGCCGATGTGCAGATCTGGCAGCCGGACCGCATTGGCCTGGCAGAGAAGATCTGCACTGCCGAAGAGAGGCAGGCGCTTCGGGCTGCCGAAAATCCGGTGCGCGCTTTCTTTGATCTGTGGACGGCAAAGGAAGCCTATCTGAAATATCTGGGCACTGGCATCCGCCGGCGGATGAATTCTTTTCGTGTGGAGAAAGACATGGTGATCGACCGGGATGGGCCGCCGGAAGAAATACACATCCGGCAGCTTGCCCTGGTCCGCGGCTTTTCCGCCGCAGTCTGCGCAAAAAATGCACGGACTGCGGAGATGGAAGCCGTCTATACAGATCATCCGGAGGATTTTCGTTCGTCCGGCCTGCCTTGCGCCAGCCTTGAGCGTGTGGTATCCTTGACGCGATAAAAAGCCGGCAGAGCCGGCAGAAAGAGGCGCGATATGACAAGCGAATTCAGATCAGTTTCCCCGGAAGAACTGGAGGGGAATTTTATCCGCAGGATCGGAAAGGAATGGATGCTGGTCACAGCGGAAAAACCCGATGGCACCGTGAACACAATGACGGCCGGATGGGGCGGAATCGGTGAGATGTGGGGCCGGCCGGCGGTCTTTGTCTTCATCCGTCCTCAGCGGTATACGAAGGAGTTCGTCGATGCGGCGGACCACTTCAGCCTGACCTTCTTCGGTCAGAATCAGCGCAAAGCGCTCTCCCTGCTGGGAAGCCGTTCCGGCCGGGATGGAGATAAGATTCAGGAATCCGGGCTGACGCTGGTTCGCGGAAAAGTTCCCTATTTCCAGGAGGCGGAGATTGTATTAGGCTGCCGGAAACTGTACTGCCAGCAGCTGGCGCCGGAGTGCTTTACTGACGCAAAGTGTGATCAGGACTGGTATCCGGAGAAGGATTACCACTATATGTACGTCGCTGAAATAGAGGAGGCTCTGGTTCGATGATCCCGTCTATGATCATCGCGTTTGCGATGTATTCCCGCATCCCGATGCCGAAGATCGACTGGACACCGGATCATATGCGCTATGTGATGTGTTTCTTCCCACTGGTCGGAGTGGTCACGGGCGCACTGCAGTGCCTCGCTTTTTATCTGGTCGGCCGGGCAGGATTCGGTCCGGTGATGAGCGCCGTCCTGCTGGCGATGGTTCCGGTATTCCTGACCGGGAGCATTCATCTGGATGGCTTCATGGACACGATGGATGCCCGAAGCTCATGGGGCGACCGGGAGCGGAAGCTGGCTATACTGAAAGATTCACATACCGGAGCTTTTGCCATTCTGAGCTGCTGCGTTTTTCTGCTGCTCTGGACAGCGGCGTGGAGCGAGATCATGGAGCGTATGCTCCTCTCTGCTGTGCTCTGCTTTCCTTTTACCCGAATTCTGAGCGGATTTTCCGTTACGGTGTTTCAGTGCGCGAAGAACAGCGGACTGGCGGCGGCTTTTCACGATGCCGCTCATAAGGAGACGGTCCGCCGCGTTCTGCTGGCGGAGCTCGCGGTATGCTGCGCAGTCATGATTCTCGTGAACCCGCTTTACGGCGTGGTGACCATCGCAGCCGGCTTGCTGATGTTTCTTCGGTACCGGCAGTTTTCCTATCGGGATTTCGGCGGCATAACCGGAGATCTGGCCGGCTATTTCCTGTCGACCGCAGAGCTGGTGGAATTGTTGATTCTGATTCTGACGGCAGCCATCATAGGCTGATGATACGAAGAGCAGGAGGCAGCGTGTCAGGCTGCCTCTTGCTGTGAACAGCGCTGTAATCCGTAGATGCTGGGAGGGAGAGTATGATGAGGGTGGACCTGATTCGCCATGGACAGACGGCCGGAAACCGCGAGAAACGCTATGTCGGATCAACAGATGAACCGCTCACGGGACAGGCGCGGCGGGAGGCCGCGGATCTGCACCTGGTCCGCCCGGACCTTCTGGTGGTGAGCCCCATGCGCCGGTGCCGCGAGACTGCCGGGATTCTGTACCCGGGTATGTCACAGCTGGTTATCGATGATCTCAGGGAATGTTCGTTCGGAAAATTTGAATATAAGAACTGGCAGGAACTGACCGACGATCCGGATTATCAGGCATGGATTGACAGCGGAGGTATGATCGGATTTCCCGGAGGAGAGAGCCGGGATGTGTTCATCAGGCGGAGCCTCCGCGGATTTCGGGCAGCAGTCAGCAAGGCAGAGCGTTCCGGCGTGCAGCGCCTTGCGGTTGTTGCCCATGGCGGAACCATCATGGCCGTTCTGTCAGTCCTTGGGCGGCCGGAGCGGGACTACTTTGACTGGCAGTGCCGCAATCTGGCTGGATGGACGGCAGTGCTGCAGGATGGGTTCCTCTGCCGAACGGAGTCGTACGGCAGTACCTGATGCCGGGCAATATCGGACGCCGGCGATGTCAGATGCCGGGCTGTTTCGGATGTCTGCCGGTGCCGGATGTCGGATCTCACGACGGACGATGTGGAAAATTGAGTGAATTTTTTATTAAACAAAATGCGGAAAATGAAAGAACTTATTAATAAATCATAAGGGAATACGATGAAAAGTTCCTTGCGAAAACAGGGGCTTTGCTTTAAGATATAGACGGTAAAATTTTTGTCTGTTGAGTATCTTCAACTGGCACAGAAAGAGGTGAAACAGATGTCATTATTAGCAGCATCCGGGATCGGCGAGGCGATTCAGAACACCGTCGTCGGACTGGTCACCGTCTTTGTCGTCCTCGCATTTCTGGTCTTTGTCATTTCTTTGTTCAAGTATGTGAACAAGTGGCAGACTGGCAAGGAAAATGCGGCGAAGGCCCAGAAGGCGGCAGCAGCTCCCGCTCCGGCGGCGCCTGCTCCGGTAGCGCCTGCAAAACCGGCAGGCCCGGGAACGATGGCAAGCTCCAGAGTCAACATTGCCGACGAAGTCGACGGCACCGTGGCGGCCGTGATTCTTGCCGCAGTGGCGGAAGAGTGCGGCGGAAACTTTAAGGTAACATCCATCAGGAAGAGCAATTAATTCGGAAACGAGGAGGAAAAACAGGATGAGTACTTACAAAATCACCGTGAACGGTGTCGCTTATGATGTCACTGTAGAGAATACCGGAGCAGCGGCAGCGGCTCCCGCACCGGCAGCGGCTCCCGCGCCGGCAGCAGCACCCGCACCGGCAGCAGCACCTGCACCGGCGGCAGGCGCTGCAGGCGGCGTGCGCGTTGAGGCACAGGTTGCCGGCAAGATCTGGAAGCTCGTTGCCACGGCTGGCCAGCAGGTCAAGGCAGGCGACAGCATCGTGATCCTTGAAGCCATGAAGATGGAGATTCCGGTTGTTGCTCCGCAGGACGGAACCGTAGCCAGCATCAATGTTTCTGAGGGAGCTCCTGTTGAAGTCGGTGACCTGATCGCGACCATGAACTAAATCCAGCACACGAAGGAGGACCAATCATGGCGCATATTGCGAATACATTTGCTAATCTGCTGGGCCAGACCGCGTTTGCGACACTGGGCTGGGGGAACTACCTGATGATTGTCATCGCGTGTGTGTTCCTGTACCTTGCCATCGCAAAGGGATTTGAGCCCCTGCTTCTCGTGCCGATTGCTTTCGGCATGCTGCTTGTCAACATCTACCCTCCGATCATTCAGGAGGGGGGACTGATGCACTATTTTTATCTGCTGGATGAGTGGTCGATTCTCCCGTCCCTGATCTTCATGGGCGTCGGTGCGATGACCGACTTCGGTCCGCTGATTGCCAACCCGATCAGCTTTCTGCTCGGTGCAGCCGCTCAGCTCGGTGTTTACGTTGCCTATTTCCTGGCTATGGCCATGGGATTCAACGGTGAGGCAGCGGCGGCAATCTCCATCATCGGCGGTGCAGATGGCCCGACGTCCATCTTCCTCGCCGGTAAGCTGGGACAGACCGATCTGATGGGACCGATCGCAGTAGCTGCTTATTCCTACATGTCTCTGGTTCCGCTGATCCAGCCGCCTATCATGACGCTATGCACCACCAAAAAGGACCGCATGATCAAAATGGACCAGCTGCGTACTGTAACCAAGTTTGAACGCATCATTTTCCCGATTGCTTCCACCATTTTCATTTCCTTACTGTTACCTCCGGTATGCGC
>CADBOY010000175.1 GCA_902796405.1 uncultured Lachnospiraceae bacterium
CGCAGCGGGTCCCGGTTAAACCGGTTTCCCTTCTCATAGGGGCTGATGTTCATCCCATAGATATACAGCTCTTCCCGCTCTTCTTTGATGAAGGACTCCTTCAGACTGCACTTTCCCATCCGAAGCGACTTGACTTCTGTGCCGGCCAGAGCGATCCCGGCTTCATAGGTGTCGTCAATAAAATAGTCATGCCGTGCCTTTTTGTTACTGGCAATCAGCTTGATGCTTTCTTTTCCCATTCTTTTCCTCCGGTATGTCCACTCATAGTGGACCCCCGCAGCCTGCAATGCTGCGATGCCTTAGGATATGTCCGCGCAGCAAGAAACTCCGGCTTACAACCCACAGCGCTCTGCTGCGATTGCCCCAGGGTATGCCCCGCAGCAGGAGACTCAGACAGAAAGAGCCCATGACCTGACTGGCCATGGGCTCTTATTCCCGGTTACCGAAGTCTCGGATCTGCGGATTCTGCTCACGCATTCCCCAGTACATTGATGAGCAGAGCCAGTACGAAGAATGCCGTGATCAGGAATGCCGTCGCACGCTGCATTCTTCCCTCCGGAGTGTCCTTCCTGTGTCTGCCGACATAGGTCTGCGAATAGCCACCCGTGATGCCGCTACTGAGCCCGTATCCACTGCCCTGCTGCATCAGGATCACTACCATGAGTGCACCGCAGACGAGGCAGAGAACGATCTTCAGAATTCTGAGAACCCAAACCATGTCCCGTTATCCTCCCGTAAACCGCATCGAAGATGCTGATATTCTGATAAAATTCGCCAGATACCGCGAATCATACTTAAACAATCTATCACAGGATCCCGTCATTTGCAAGCACAAACGAGAAATCACGGATACACCGAAGTAGGATTTTCAGCCGCGGAGCTGCGCTCCCAGCTTCTTCAGTGCCTCCAGAATCCGGTTCATCGCGTTCTGAATCTCCTCGTCACTCAGCGTGTGATCCTTCGCGCGGAACGTCAGACTGTATGCCATCGACTTATAGCCGGACTGAATCTGGCTTCCCTCGTAGATATCAAAGAGCCGGCAGCTCTCCAGAAGATCTCCGCCCTCCGACAGGATCGCCGTCTCAATATCGCCGGCTGCAATGTCCTTGCTGACCGTCAGGCTCAGGTCACGCGTCACAGCCGGGAAGTTCACGATGCCGCGGAATATGGGCTCATAAGAAGCTCTCTCCACGATCTTCAGGATGTCGATATTCGCAATGTATACGCGCTCCCCGATCTCATAGTTATCGCATACCGCCGGATGCAGCTCGCCGAGATATCCGATGGTCTCCCCGCCATAGATGACATCCGCCTTGCGTCCGGGATGGAGATAAGGGCGGTTGCAGTTCGGATCATAAGTAACCCGCTCCCGCATACCGACCTGATCCAGGAATTCCTCAATGACTCCCTTCATGGTGAAGAAATCGCCTCCGCCATAGAAGCCGAGGGTAAACTGCATACGCTCATCGGGAAGCTCCGTCAGCGGCAGAGCCTTCGGGATATAGATATTCGCCAGCTCGAACAGAGCGGCGTCCTTGTTCCGGCGATTGTAGTTCGTCGAAAGCGAGGTCAGGATTCCATTCAGCGGCAGCGTGCGCATGATGCTGAAATCTTCTCCCAGCGGATTGGCGATCTGAATCGCCTGCCGCTCCGGCGCATTCTCCGGAAGGAGGAGACGGTCGAAGACCTTCGGGCTCTCGAAGGAATAGGTCATCGCCTGGCTGAAGCCGCAGAACCGGGCCACTTCACGCGCTGTGTTCTCCACGCGGTGCTTGAAGGAGATTCCTCCGGACGTGGATTCGCCCCGCGGCAGCGTGGTCGGAATATTCGCATAGCCGTAGAACCTTGCGACCTCCTCGGCAAGATCTGCTTCCTGCTTCATGTCCTGGCGCCAGGAGGGAGTGATGACTTCCCGCGCCTTTGCGTCATACTGGAAAGCCAGAGGGCCGAAGTAAGAGATCATGGTCTCTTCCGGAATATTGGTTCCCAGGAAATGATTGATCCATTCGGGGCGGAACGGGATCCGGTGGCCTTCCATCTTCTTCTTATAGACGTCTACCGTTCCTCCCACGGCTTCGCCGCAGCCGAGCTCTTCAATCAGCTGGCAGGCACGGTCGATCGCCTCCTGCGCGGTGTTGGGATCAAGGCCCTTCTCGAATTTAGCGGAGGCTTCCGTCCTCAGACCAAGGCGGCGGGCCGAAAGCCGGATATTGGTTCCGTCAAAGCAGGCCGCCTCAAACAGAACAGTATGCACGTCCTCGGTGATCTTCGAATTCTCGCCGCCCATGATGCCGGCAATGCCGACGGCCTTCTCGCCGTCCCGGATCATCAGGATGTCATGGTCCAGTTTTCTCTCCTGACCATCCAGAGTTTCAAACGTCTCGCCGTCCTGCGCCCGGCTGACAATAATCTTCTTGCCGGCAATCTGATCATAGTTATAGGCATGCATCGGCTGTCCGTACTCTTCCATCACGTAATTCGTGATGTCAACCAGATTGTTGATCGGACGGATGCCGCTCGCGGCAAGTCGGCGCTGCATCCACTGCGGCGACGGAGCCAGCCTGATGTTCTTCACGATTCTCGCGCAGTAGCGGGAGCAAAGATCCGGATCCTTGATATCGACAGAAATATAATCGGATGCCTTCTCCTCATTGCCCTTCGCCTCCGGAACGGGAGGAACGAACTTCTTCCCGAACGTGGCCGCCGCTTCCCGGGCAATTCCCAGCACGCTGTAGCAGTCCACACGGTTGGACGTAATCTCATACTCCCATACCACATCATGCAGACCGAGTGCTTCCACGGCGTCATCGCCGGGCTTCACGTCAAAGCCATCACCGAAGATGTAGATGCCATTCTCCGGCGCTTCCGGATAATAATCGCGGGAGGAGCCCAGCTCTTCGATCGAGCACATCATGCCCTCCGACTTCACGCCGCGGAGCTTGCCAGAATGAATGCGGATGCCGTCTTCCGGAAGGGGACCGCCCTCATGGCCGCCTGCCACCTTGCCGCCGTCCAGCACAACCGGAACCAGTGCGCCCTCGAAGACATTGGCAGCGCCGGTAACGATCTGAATCTGCTTTTCTCCGATATCTACCTGGCAGATCACCAGATGATCGGCATCCGGATGTTTCTCGATCTTCAGGATCTTTCCGACAACGATCTTCTCCAGATTGCGGTCCAGCCGCGTATAATATTCTACCTTGGTACCCGACAGCGTCATGGCGTCGGAATATTCCTGTGCCGTCACATCAAGATCCGGCACGTACGCCTTGAGCCAGGAATATACGGTATTCATGTCTCTTCTCCTCCTTAGAACTGATTCAGGAACCGGATGTCATTCTCATACAGAAGTCTCATGTCATCGATCTCATATTTGAGCAGTGCAATCCGCTCCAGACCGACGCCGAAGGCAAATCCGGTGTACTCTTCCGGATCAATTCCGCTCATGCGGAGGACGTTCGGATGAACCATGCCGCAGCCGAGAATCTCAATCCAGCCTTCCCCCTTGCACATCCGGCATCCCTTGCCGCCGCACTTGAAGCACGTCACATCCATCTCGGCGGACGGCTCGGTGAACGGAAAATGATGGGGCCGGAACTTGACTTTCGTGTCGGGGCCGAAGAGCTGTCTGGCGAACTCCGCCAGCGTTCCCTTCAGATCCGCGAAGGTGATGTCCTTATCGATAACCAGTCCTTCAATCTGATGGAAGGAAGGCGAATGCGTCGCATCCACTTCATCCGCGCGGAACACGCGACCGGGCGCGATCATGCGGATCGGCGGCTTCTGCTGTTCCATCACGTGCACCTGCACGCCGGAGGTCTGCGTGCGAAGCAGAATATCCTTAGTAATATAGAAGGTATCCTGTTCATCCTTCGCCGGATGATTGGCCGGAATATTCAGTGCCTCGAAGTTGTAATAGTCCGTCTCGACCTCCGGGCCTTCCACCACCTGGTAGCCCATGCCGGTGAAAATGCGCTCGACTTCTTCCAGTGCGATGGTATTGGGATGGCTGTGACCAACACGAATCCGCTTCGCCGGCAGAGTCACATCGATCTTCTCTGCGCGCATGCGCCGTTCGCGCTCCCGGGAAGCGATGGTCTTCTTCGCATCCTCAAGCTTCTGCTCGATCTCCGCGCGGGTCCCGTTCACCATCTGTCCGATCTTCGGCCGGTCTTCCGGTGCCACATCCCGCATTCCCTTGAGAACCTTCGTCAGTTCTCCTTTTTTACCCAGATAGGCAACGCGGATCTCATTGAGGCGGTCCATGTCGCCGGCCTCTTCCATCTTCGCCAGAGCTTCCTGACGGATCTTATCCAATGTGTCTTTGATCATTTCCCTCTGTTATCCCTTTCCGCCGCCGCACACCGCTCCGCGAAGGACGGTCGTCCGCAGTATGGCTCCTTCAAATCGTGCCTGCCGGCGTCAGCCGTGCTTTCCGAACCACCTTTGCCTAACGCACAAATCTTGCCTGTCCGCATAAGCCTTGCCTATCCGAACA
Organism: uncultured Lachnospiraceae bacterium; assembly: GCA_902796405.1. Lineage (GTDB taxonomy): Bacteria > Bacillota > Clostridia > Lachnospirales > Lachnospiraceae > UBA3305. The sequence goes on from CADBOY010000175.1 coordinate 4,499, forward strand.
AACCGTGCATATCCGCATAAGCCTTGCCTGTCCGAACAAACCGTGCATATCCGCAAAAGCCATGCATATCCGCGCAAACCAGGTGCTCTTCACAGGTTCCAGATTTCCCTGCAAACCGTGTTTTCTGCACAATTGCGCGTATCCACGCAGGCGCCACAGCACATTAAGATATTCTACCTCAGCCGTAAGCCGTAAGTCAACCTTACCCGGGTGCCGGAATTCGCCAGATATCCGCTGAAATCGCCGCTGAAACGGAGCCCCATTTGACGGCCTGGCGGAGCAGCGGCGCCTCATTAAAACAGTGGCGTTCTATCCGGCTCTTGCGGCGGGAGTATTATGCAATCGCTGCCATGTATTATGCAATCGCTGCCATCTGTACTTGCACTATTTTTCTACCTGTGTTAGGATTTTTTTGATTATGGAATCACTGCGCGCACCGGACAGCTTCATTTCCCGAATGCCGCGCGCCGCTATGCGGTTTTCCTGTATACCGCGCGGAAGATGGGGAGGGTAAACGTTGGACAATAGCAAGAGCAAAATGCGCCAGCTGATCGACCTCGCCTGGAAAATCGTCGACCGTTTTATGAAGGACAACATCACGCTTTACAGTGCGCAGGCTGCCTACTTCATCGTTGTCTCCCTGATCCCCTTCATGATCGTTCTCACACCGCTTCTCTCCCTGCTGATCCCGGATAATACCGTGGGAATGCTCAGCGAAGTGGTTCATCTTCTTCCCGGCAAGCTCGGCGACATCGCAGAGGGCATTCTGTCCGGCCTGTTCCTTCCGCCCAATGTCCCTGCCATCGTCGTCTATGTCATTCTCTCCCTCTGGGCCGCCTCCAAGGGAATCATGAGTATTCAGAACGGACTGCACGGGATCTACCACGTCGAACAGCGAGAGAACTACTTCGTGCGGCGCTTCCGCTGTACACTCTATACTCTGATCTTCGTCGGCGTCATCATCCTCGCCTTCGTTCTCCTGGTCATCGGCGGTACACTCAGCCGGTATCTGAGCCAGACGCTCTCCTTCTGGGGGAAGATCGCCAAGCTTGTTCTGGCGTTCCGGATCGGAATCGCCTTCCTTCTGTTTTTCACGGTTTTCACGTTAGGCTACCGCTATCTGACCGGAAAGCTCGTTACGGTCCGGGAAGCGATGCCGGGCGTCCTGTTCACCACGGCAGGATGGATGGTCTTCTCCGGATTCTACGCCATCTATATCGAATATTTCACGCGGTACATCACCCTGTACGGCTCGCTTGGCGCGCTGGCTCTGCTCCTTCTCTGGCTGTATTTCTGCCTGCTGATCCTGATGGTCGGAGCCGAATTCAACGCTTTCCTGTCTGAGCGCAGAGTGCTGAAGGGAAAGCCGGATGCCTCGGTCAACGAGGGCAACAAAGAACTTCTGCAGCCCGGACGCTGGAATTCCTACGCCGACCGCAGCCGCTACTACAGCAGCTGGCGGGAAATTCCGGAAGACAAACCGGACCCTCTGGAATGGATTGCTCCGCCCTCTCCGGCACCAGACGCACCGACAGAGACTTCATCACCAGAAACAGAATCAGCGGCTGAAAACGGTTTGAAAGCGAAGCCAACAGCCGCAGACGATCTGGGAGCAGGTGCAAAACCAGCTTCAGAAAATGGTCACAATTCAAAGCCAGCGGCTGAAAACGCTCCGGATATAGAACCAACTATTTCAAATGTTTTGGACGCAGGACCAATTTCCGCAAATAGCCCCGAAATAAAACCAACTTCTAAAAACGTTCCG
>CADBOY010000176.1 GCA_902796405.1 uncultured Lachnospiraceae bacterium
CGCTGCCGAATCACCCCGGACATTCTTTCCAGTTTTTCTCCGCAGATGCGCCGCTTCGCGCTGCCGAATCACCCCGGACATTCTTTCCAGTTTTTCTCCGCAGATGCGCCGCTCAGCGCGCGCTGGTGCTTCGGGCATCTTCCTCCGCACCGCGCAGGCTCTCCGCCATATACGGTGCCGTCACGGAGCGCTCGCTCTGCAGCATGCCGCGAACCGGACCTGCGTACAGCAGCTCGCCGCCGTCGATACCGCCGCCCGGCCCCAGCTCAATCACATAATCTGCGTCCTTCATGACGTCCAGGCTATGCTCAACGAGATACAGAGTATTGCCGGCATCCACCATCTGATTGAACAGAATCATCAGCTTCCGGATGTCGTCAAGGTGCAGGCCGCTCGTCGGCTCGTCCAGAATGAAGATCGATCCCTTCCGGCCAAGCTCGCTGGCGAGCTTCACTCTCTGCAGCTCACCACCTGAGAGCGTTGTCATCGACTGATTCAGGTGCAGATAGCCGAGACCGACTCTCTGCATGGACACCAGCTGCGGGATAAATGGCTGATCCGCGAAGAATTCACTGGCTTCGTTGACGGTCATGTCCATGACCTCGGCGATGTTTTTTCCGCGATACCGGTACTGCAGCGCCTCCTCTTTGTAGCGGCTCCCATGGCAGACATCGCAGACCGTTTCGATATTCTCCATGAACGCCATCTCGGAGACGATGATGCCCTTGCCGTGGCAGGCCGGGCAGGCGCCCTTCGAATTGAAGGAGAAATACTGGTTGCTGACATGGTTTGCCTTGGCAAACAGATTGCGGATCGCATCGGAGATATCCAGATACGTCGCCGGTGTGGACCGCAGATTGATGCCGATATCCTTCTGCTGAATCGACACGATCTCCTCATCGCACACGTTCATGAAGTGCTCCATCAGAGAGCTCTTGCCTGAACCGGCAACGCCGGCAATGACCGTGAGCACCCCTTTCGGGAGATCGACATTCACATGCTTCAGGTTATGAAGCGAAGCGTCCCGGATCGGGAAGAAGCCAGTCGGCTTCCGGATCTGCGCCGGATCCTTGAGTCCGGCCCGGCTCCGCAGCATCCGCCCGGTGATCGTGTCCGATGCTACCAGACCCGGATAGTCCCCTTCATACATGATCTGACCGCCATGCCGGCCGGCTTCCGGTCCCATATCGACGATATGGTCAGCCATCGCGATGATCTCCCGGTGATGTTCCACGATCATGATGGTGTTGCCGACATCCCGAAGGCGGTCCAGTGAGGTCTTGAGGCGGGCGATATCCTTCGGATGCAGACCGACGCTCGGCTCATCCAGCACATAGACCATGTCTGTCAGCGGAGAATTGATGTACTTCGCGATCTTGATTCTCTGCGCCTCACCGCCGGAAAGAGTGGAGGTACCGCGGCTGAGCGACAGATAGCCGAGACCGATCTCCTCCAGCGCGCCCAGCCTCTTGAGAAGCTCTTTCTTCAGGTCTGCCGCGATCGGATCCTCGATCGACCGGATGAACCGGATCGCCTCAGGGATCGGCATATCAACGACCTCGGCGATGTTCTTCCCGTTGATCCGGCAGCTCCTCACCTTCTCATTGACGCGGGTTCCGTGGCACTCCGGACAGGTGAACGTCGAGACCATCCTGTCCAGCACCTTCTTCTGCCGCTGCCCTTCCTTTGTCGTGATGATGCTCCGGTACATTCGCGGATAGATGCCCTCGAACTTGGCCGATTTCGGCCAGTTCGAGGGCGGATTCCTGAGACGGATCTGCGGAGAATTCAGGAAGAGATCCAGCTCCTCCGGAGAATAGTCCCTGATCTTCTTGTTGAGGTCAAACAGACCGCTGTAGGCATACCGTTTCCATCGCCAGGATCCGGTCGTAAATGTCGGGAAATGAATCACATCCTCATCATTCAGGCATTTGTCAAAATCCACCAGCTTGTGGATGTCCAGCTCTGTCACCTGCCCCAGCCCATCGCAGCGCTGGCATTTGCCGGCTGGATGGTTGAAGCTGAAGCTGTCGGAATAGCCGATAAACGGTTTTCCGGCCCGGGAGAACAGCAGCCGCAGCAGGGAATAGATGTCTGTGTAGGTTCCAACCGTGGACCGCGAGTTGGCGGATGGTTTCTTCTGGTCAATCACGATGGTAACTGGCAGATTCTCGATCCGCTCCACCTGGGGGCGCCCATATTTCGGCAGATACTGCTGGACAAAGCTCGGGAAAGTCTCATTGAGCTCCCGGCGCGACTCAGCCGCTATCGTATCCAGGCAAAGAGAGGATTTTCCGGAACCGGACACCCCGGTGAAGACGGTGACCTGCTTCTTCGGAATCTCCAGTGACACATGCTTTAGATTGTTCTCCGTGGCATTGCAGATGCGTATGCAGTCCTGCTGCTCCATATCATTACCCTTTCTTACCTTATTCATGGCGGAGCGCATCGATCGGATTGAGGTTCGAAGCCTTGACTGCCGGGAACAGACCGAATACGATGCCGATCACCGTTGAGAAGACCACAGCCACGATAATTGCCGGCACGCTGATTGCCGTCGGAGTCCCGGCGACCCGGGAGATCACGCGCGACAGAATGATGCCTGCCACCACACCGAGAATACCACCGAAGCTCGTGAGAACCGAGGCCTCGGTCAGGAACTGGCCGAGGATCCGCTTCTTCTTCGCGCCGAGTGCCTTCTTCAGACCGATCTCACTCGTTCTCTCCGTAACCGACACGAGCATGATATTCATCACGCCGATGCCACCCACCAGAAGGGAGATACTGGCGATCCAGATCAGCTGCGTGCTCGTCGATGTCGAGAGCTGCTGCAGATTTCTCGCCTGGGTGAGAAGGTCCTCACTCTTGTAGGAAATATTGGAATCCTTGTCTACTGTCAGTTTCTTGTTCAGATAGTCTGCGGCAGAATTTCCGACCTTGGTCATATCATCCGTGGAGTCTGCCTTCAGAACCACGTTCTGCGGCTCATCGAACTGGTACGGAATGCTCCATGACGTGCTCGGAATATAGATCGCGCCGCTGGACGAATTCGTGTAATTGTAATAGTCCTGAATGCTCTTGATGGTCGGCGTATAGGACGAGGATGCGTCACAGATTCCCACCACGGTGTATGGCTGCCCCGCGATCTCGAGGCTCTGTCCGATCGGATTCACCCCTGCCGGAAACAGTGCCGACATCGCGTTGCGGTCGATGATCACGACCTTGCGGTGCGTGCCATAGTCGGACTGCACAAACTCCCGCCCCCACTGGATGTAGTAATCCATGACGTTGAAGTAATGGCTGTCAATGCCGTAGACCGCACCGCTGTATGTCGTGTCCTTGTAGAACACATTATCTGCGTAGCTGCGGGCTGTGTACAGAGACGCATCCCGCACGTTGTCCAGATCCGCCAGGTTCTTCCGGTCATCCTCTGTGAGAACCGGAACCCCTTTCGGGATGGAATTATACGACATATCGTAGCTGTCGTCTCCCTGCGAGAGACGAACCTGGACCGCATTGTTGCCGGAGCCGATCAGATTCTGCTTGATCTGCTCATTCGTCCCCTTGATGGTGGAGACGATGGATATGATGGAGGCAATGCCGATGATAATGCCGAGCATCGTCAGGATGGAGCGCATCTTGTGCCCCCAGATTCCCTGAAAGGCCAGCGCGATATTCTCAATCATGCTCCCGCCTCCTCTTAGCTGTAAGTGTAGAGATCATCCACGGATCCCTCTTCCGTCTTCGCGCCCTCTTTCAGGTCCTGCCCGTAAGGGAACGCCACATAGTCGTCCACGGTCAGTCCGCTGAGGATCTGCGTGTAGCCATCGCCGAGCGAACGCCCGACTTTCACGCTCTGCTTCTTCAGACGGCCGTCCTTACCGCGCAGATAGACATAGCTGGACCCGCCGTCCGTGCGGAACATGGAATTCATCAGGTACAGCTTGTCACCGGTACCCGCATCCGACAGGAACGCCATCTCAACATACTCCCCGTCCTGCAGGGACGCTTCTCCTTCTTTCACGAAAACCGTGACCGGATAGGAGGATACATTCGTATTCCCCGAGCTGTCCATGAAGCTGTTATCCGCACTGCTCTCCGGGAAAGCTGAGATCTTCGTCACCTCGCCGGTGCAGGTCTCGCCTGTATCATAGGAAGTGATCTGCATCTTCTGACCGACCTTCATCTGATCCAGTTTCAGCTCGCTCACGCTTCCGCGGATATAGTAACCGCCACCCGCGGACAGCCGGATAAAGACCGAATTCTCATTCCGGGCCGTCTCCTCGTCATTAACCGCCGTGATGGTTCCGTCGAACTTCGCCTTTACCTCCGAATTGCCCAGCTCCTGCTTCTTTTTCTTCAGGTTAAACTGTGCAACGCGGATGTCCAGATCCAGATCCCGGATATTCTGCTCAAGTGTATCCTTCATCTGCTTGATCTCTGCGGCTGTATAAGTGACGCTTTCATCATCACCGCCACCGCCGCCGCCACCACCGCCGTTATCTCCGCCGCCGTTATTCGGCTTCGTCTCGGGTGCTGTGGTTGTCTCATCTGCCGGTTCCGTCACAACCTCCTGCGTCTCTTCCGGGCTGCTCTCTTCGGCTGAGGATTCCGCCGTGCTGCTCTCCGCTGCCGACGTTTCCTTCTTCGTGACTTCCTTTCCCTCGTTGATCGGGGTCAGGTCATAGCTCTCCTCACCGATGCAGATCTGCGTCATCTGCACCTGATAGCTGGTGTTATTCTCTCCGTCCGTCTGCGTGGTAATCGTGAAGGTGAAGGAACCGACGGTTTCACCGGGGTCCTTCTTCTTCTCATTCGCGCCTTCCACGATGAGCATGGTGACTGTGACGGACTTTTTCTCACTGCCCTGCCGCAGGTAGCTCAGGAAATTCTGATCGAAGACGCATTCCTTCGTGTAGTGATACACATAAGGATGAGATGCGGTTCCCTTGCCCTCCTCAAGCTTCGGATAGTTCCGGTTTACCGCTGTCGCCTCCGCCGCTTCCGCCTCTGACGATGCATTTTCCTTTGTCGAGGGCTCCTTCGTCGTTTCCTTCGTGGATTCTTTCTCGGCCTTCGTCGTTGCCTTCGTCTCAGTCTTCTCCGTGCTGGTCTCTTTGCTGCTCTCTGCGGAAGTCTCCGCCGCTTTCGTCGTCTCCTCTGCCGCTGCCGTTGTTTCCTTCGCTGCGCCAGACTGACTGCTCCCTTCCGCCGCAAGTACCGAAGAAGCCGCCTCGGTACCGATCAGCTGCGTGAGCAGACGGGCAGCTCCGCTCTCCGTTCCCGCCTGAAGTGCCGTGATGGGACTCCCCGCATTCATCGAATCCGCGGAATCATCGGCCATGGATTCGTCGCCATTTGAGATCCCGCTGTCTCCACCGGAGCTGTCAATATCCACTTGGCGGCTCTTCGGAACCGGAACGCCCGGGCGGTACGTATTGACCTTTTCCAGATCCGACTGATATTTCTTCATATCCTGCTGCTGCTTCTGAATCTGCAGCTCCGCCTTCTGGACCTCCAGCTGCTGCAGGCTGGTGTCATACGTCATCAGGACATCGCCCTTCTTCACGGCCTGCCCCTGTTTCACCTTGACTTTCTTGACCGTCTGCGTCCCTGACAGATACACCGACTGCGTGCGGTCCGCCTGCACAGTACCGTACATCGTGTCGCTTGAAGTATAGTCATCGCTCTCTGAAACCTCGGCCACGCTGTACACCTTCACCGCAGCTCCATTCACGCCGCGGAAATACCGGTAACCGGCGATCAGTCCGCAGATCAGTGCGATGATCAGCGCCGCGATAAGGATTCTCTTCAGATATGTTTTCCAGCTGACTCTCAATCGTCTGCCTCCCTCTGTTCCGGTCCGGTCAGGATCCCGTCGCGAATATGATAGAGTTTCTTCGCATGCATGGCAATATCCGGCTCATGGGTGATCATGATGATGGTGACGCCTTCATCATTGAGCTGACGGAAGATGTCCATGACCTGTTCGCCGGATTTCGTGTCCAGGGCTCCGGTTGGCTCATCTGCGAGCAGAATCACCGGATTGCCGACGATCGCCCGGGCGATGGCGACTCTCTGGCACTGTCCGCCGGAAAGCTGATTGGATCGGAATGTCTCCCGCTCCGCCAGTCCCACCTTGGCGAGTGCCTGTGACGCCCGCTCGCGCCGCTCCTTTTTTCCAACCCCGCCGTACAGCAGGGGAAGCGCCACATTGTCCTGCGCGGACAGACGCGGAAGCAGATTGAACTGCTGAAAAACGAACCCGATATACCGGTTGCGGATCTCCGCCATCTGATTGTCGGTCTGTTTTGCGATGTCCTTGCCTTCCAGGAGATACGTCCCCGAGGTCGGTACGTCCAGGCAGCCAATCAGATTCATCAGTGTCGTCTTTCCCGACCCGGAAGGCCCCATGATCGCGATGTAATCGCCCTTCTCCACGCTCAGGTTGATGTCCTTGAGAACATGGACTGTCAGCTTTCCCTGTGGATAATCCTTATAGATATGTTCCAGTTCCAGTATCATATTGCAGCCTCCGTCCCATCACTGGTTCGAATCCAGGCCGCCAGCGCTGTTCAGGCTGTTGCCGTCACTCAGGGCACTTTCGTCACTCAGACTGTCGCCGCCGCTCAGGCTGTCTCCGCCGCTCAGGCTGTCTCCGCCGCTCAGGCTGTCTCCGCCGCTCAGACTGTCGCCGCCGCTCAGACTGTCGCCGCCGCTCAGACTGTCTCCGCCGCTCAGACTGTTTCCATCACTCAGGCCGCTGTCGCCTGTTGCCTCATTGACTGAGCTGTCCGATCCGGCCAGGCTCTCCGCACCCGTCTCACTCGCGAAGTATGCCTCGTCATAGCGCGTAACGGGCTCGCCTTCCTTCAGGGAAACGTCAACGATGGCGACATAATCGTCTGTCGTCAGCCCGTCTGTGATCTCATACTCATCCAGATTCTCATCATACTGGCCGACCTTCACCTGCCGCTTTTCCAGCTGATCCTTGTCATTCGCCACCCAGCAGTAGTACGTGCCATCATCGTTCTTCGCGATGAAGGTGGAGGAGAGCCAGATGCCCGTCTTCTCGTTATCCTGCCCCTGATCCGGCTCGATGTAGACATGCTGCCCAAGCATCAGTCCCTCCGAATTCTTCAGACTGATATAGAACGGGTAATTGGTCGAAGTGGTGCTGTTCCCGTCGTTACCATCGGACAGGCTGTCATTGCTGCTGGTGCTTTTCTGCGGGTTCTCTGTATCGATCTGATCGAGAGTTCCCTCCCAGGTCTGCGTCTCATCTGCCCGGGACCGGATGATGAACGGCTGCCCCTCCATCCCGAGAAGTGCCTGTCGGTTCATCTCATTGACCGTACCCTGAACCCGGTAATTCCCCGTCTCCATCAGCACGATGTAAGCACTGCTGGAGCTGTCGGAGGAATCGCTGGATGACAGGCTGTCGCTTCCGGAATCCAGGCTGTCTGAGCTGCTGCTGTTCTGCGAGTTGTTGATGCTGAGAACAATCCCGTCGATGGTCGCTTTCACCGAGGTATCGCCGAGTGAGCTCTTGAGCTGCTCCAGGGACTTCTTCTTCGCCTTCAGGTTGTACTCATTCTCCTTGTTGTCGGTCTCATACTCCTGAATCTGAATCGTATAATCCAGCTGCTCGCTCTTGCCCGCGCTCTTCTTCTCTTTCTGGAGCTGCTCAATCTGCTTCTTCGTGTTCTCGATCGTATTCTGCAGCTTCTCCACTTCCAGCTCGGCTGATTCGATCGACATCTTCAGATCATCCTGATCATAGGTGAACAGGACATCGCCCTTCTTGACGCTGTCCCCGACCTTGACCTTGAGTTCCTTGACCTTCTTGTCGGAATCCTTGTTGATGTTCACCTTCGCCTGAGTGGTGACGATTCCGGTATAGCGGTCCTCTATACCGACATTGCCCTGTCCGGTCAGCATCGCAACCGACTGCACTGCCACGGTCTTTCCGGAGGAAGAGCTTCCGGATTTGCTCCCGCAGCCAGTCAGTGCCAGGCTGGCAGACAGGAGGAGCGCCCCTGCTGCACATATCAACTTCTTCATATTACCAAACCTCGAATCTGCGGATCACCGCGCCTGATGTCCTGTCTGTACCCTGTTTCCCGCGCACGGGCCTTCCTGAAGTTAGCATCATGGACATCTGTATGGACGAGTACCCTGTTTTCCGCGCACGGATCCCTCCCAAACAGGCAGCGCTGCTGCATGCCCGGGGCGTACGCAGGTTTTGTCGTCTCGATCTTAACACCCGTACAGGAAAACCACCTGTCAGAAAATATTAAGATTTCCTGAATATTGCTGCGGTGGAATCCGGGTCAAAGGGAAGAGCTGTTCAGATACTTCACCTGCTCCTCCGTCAGCGTATCGCACTGTTTGCCCAGGAAAGCAAGCTTCCGGCGTGCGACTTCCTGATCGATCTCGGGCGGTACGGAGTACAGCCTGTTCTCCATCTCCCGGCCGTGCTTTGCCAGATACCGCGCGGAGAGAGCCTGGATGGCGAAGCTCATGTCCATGATCTCCGCCGGATGCCCGTCGCCGCAGGCCAGATTCACCAGGCGGCCTTCACCGAGAACATAGACCCAGCGGTCTCCGGAGAGGCGGTATCCCATGATGTTTTTCCTCATCTCCCGCTGCTCCTCGGCATGTTTCTTCAGCCACGCTACATCCACTTCCACGTCGAAGTGGCCGGCGTTGCACAGGATGGCTCCGCTCTTCATCACCTTGAAATCCTCTTCGCTGATGACACGGCAGTCCCCCGTCACCGTCACGAAGAAATCTCCTCTCTTCGCCGCCTCGCGCATCGGCATGACGTCAAATCCGTCCATCACCGCTTCAATCGCGCGCACCGGATTGACCTCGGTCACGATGACGCGGGCGCCAAGTCCCTTCGCGCGCATCGCCGCGCCCTTGCCGCACCAGCCGTAGCCGGCGATGACGACGACCTTGCCGGCCACGATCAGATTCGTCGTGCGGTTGATGCCGTCCCAGACGGACTGGCCTGTGCCATAGCGGTTGTCGAACAAGTGCTTGCAGTCCGCATCATTGACATCGATCATCGGGAATCTCAGCTCTCCGTTCTTCACCATGGCGCGAAGGCGGAGGATTCCCGTCGTGGTCTCCTCGCATCCGCCGATCACATGCGGGAGCTGGTCCTGCATCGTCGTGTGGAGCATGTGCACAAGATCGCCGCCGTCATCGATGATGATCTGGCAGCCGTGCTCCAGCACATGCCGCATGTGGCTCTCGTACTCCGCGTCCGTCGCGCCGTACCAGGCATGCACCTCCAGGCCGTCATCGACCAGTGCTGCCGCGACGTCATCCTGCGTGGACAGCGGATTGCTTCCCGTGATGTACATCGCTGCGCCGCCGGCCGCCAGCACCTTCGTCAGGTAGGCGGTCTTCGCCTCCAGATGGATCGAGAGCGCGATCTTCAGCCCGGCAAATGGCTTCTCCCGGGTGAATTCGTCTTCCAGCGTGCGAAGGAGCGGCATGTTTCTCCGCACCCATTCAATCTTGTTGTGACCGGACGGTGCCAGGTGAATATCCCGAATCTCTGAACTCATCTTTATGATTCCTCCGAAAAAAGTCAGGGCATGGTCCGCCTGCAGCGGCGCAGTCCTGCCCTTATCCAACATTTTTACATATTTTATCAATGAACGGGCGTATTTTCAACCGCACCGTGCCCTCCGCTCTGCTCCATTGCGAAAAGTATTCTTTTCCTCGCTTTTTATATGAAAAACAATTATATCCAGTGATTTCCTTCTGCCGGTGTGCCCTCTCTCCCCGGCATCCTGCAGCCTTCAAATGCCCAAAACTCCTCAGCACCCTTGGCAAAATTCTTTTATATTCTTTGTTTTTTCCCGAAATCCGGTATATTTTGTCATATATTTCGATACATTCCCTAAAAATCTATTCTTGTATTCTAGAATTAAATATCCTATAATTCATCTAACCATTCAATATAATGATGGTATGCCTCAGGCATGCCTGAAGAGCATTCCGCCAGCGCGGCGGGCAGCTCTGTTTCCCACAGGGGAGTGGATCCCGCCATGTGTAACACCATGAGTATATGCCTATATAACTGTTTCCCACTGGGGAGCGGATCCCGCCTGACGCAGTCTCGCATACTCCGTATCCGGGCATAGCCTCAGGGCGGCGGGAAAGGATCAACATGACATTAAAGCAGCTGGAATATTTTCTTGCGATTGCGGAAGCAGGACATATCACCGCAGCGGCCAAGAACCTCAACATCTCTCAGCCGCCTCTGAGCCTGCAGCTCAAGTCACTCGAGGACGAGCTGGGCGTTCAGCTCTTCGAGCGGGACAAGAGAAATCTCACCATCACCCACGAGGGGCTGATCCTGAAGGAGCGCGCGACGGAGATTCTGAACCTGGTCAACGACACGGTACGCGACCTGCAGAACCTCGGAACGGACGCCGAAGGGACGATTCAGATCGGAACCATCTCCACCGCCTGCACCACTCTGCTTCCGAACCGGATCATGGACTTCCGGAAGGATCATCCAAACGTGGATTTTCAGATCTTTGAAGGAACCAGCGACGCCATCATCCAGATGCTGGGGAACGGCGAGGTGGAGCTCGGTATCATCCGGGAGCCCTTCAACACCAGCCTGTACAACAGCATTCCGCTCCGGGACGAGGCGCTCGGCGGCGACGACTCCGAATACTTTGTCGCGGCAGCGCTTCCCACCTACTTCGAAGACATCCAGTCCGCCCCCGGGACGATCGCTCTGGCGGAGCTCAAGGGAAAGCCGCTGATCATCAACCGTCGGTACAATGAGATGCTGACCAACTACTGCCGGCAGCACGGCTTTTCTCCCAACATCATCTGCCAGAATGGGGAGATTGCTTCCTCGGTCAGCCTCGCGGGCTCTGGTATCGGAATCGCCATCGTCGCCAACCACATCACTGTACAGGAAGCGGCGGACAAGCTGGAGATCCGGAAAATCATCAACCCCCAGATCGCGTCGCAGCCATTTCTCGTGTGGAACAGGGACCGCAACATGTCCAATCTGGCCAAACAGTTCATTGAAAAATTCACAGACTGAGCATTTACGCCAAACGGGCAAGAGAGAGGACAGCCTTTCCATCTGATGTGTTCAGTACAACAAACGGCGGATTTCTTCTCCGGCTCTCATGCGGGGAAGGAATCCGCCGTTTTCTTCACTGATTCCATGCACCGGCGCGCCGGCGCACCTCATACATCACGCGCTCCTCATCAATTTTCCGAAAATGCCGGTTTTCCATGACAATCTCGCCTCCGATGATCACGGTCTCCACTTCGGATCCGTCGGCTGCGTAGGTCAGCTGCGACACCGGATTGTTCAGAGGCGTAAACTCCGGGCAGTCAAGATTCAGGATCGCCAGATCCGCCTTCTTTCCAGGCGCAATCTCTCCGAGACTGTCACCGAATCCCAGCGCCCTGGCGCCGCGGACGGTGGACATCTTCAGCGCATCGGGGGCGCTGACCGAGACCGCGTTCTGGCGGACTCCCTTGTGAATCAGCGTCAGCAGCCCCATCTCGCGGAACATATTCTGCGCGTTGTTGCTCGCGGCGCCGTCTGTGCCGAGGCATACATTCACCCCGGCATCCAGCATGTCCGGAACCGGCGCGAAGCCATTGCCCAGCTTCATATTGCTGGCAGGATTCGTGACGACGCTCACACCGCGGTCGGCCAGGATCCGGATATCGTTGTCCGTGACATGCACGCAGTGCGCCGCCAGAGTCGGCCGGCGGAAGAGACCGAGGGAATCCATGTACTCGATCGGCGTCATGCCGCCGTGTTCTTTTCTGACGTTCTCCACCTCATTCGCACTCTCGGAAAGATGGATGTGAATTCCAATGCCAAGCTCCTCCGAGAGATCTGCCGCCTTCTGAATCAGCGCTCCCGTGCAGCTGTACGGCGCGTGCGGTGAGATCATGAAGCTCAGAAGCGGTTCATCCTTCCAGCGATCGTATTCCTCTCTCGCTTCGCGCAGCCTGCGCTCTCCGCCCTCTTCTCCGGCATCGCCGGAAAGTCCTCTGCCGATGACGCCGCGCATTCCGATGTCCACTGCCGCTTTCGTGGTCTGATGGATGTGCATCTGCTGATCGTTGAAGCAGGTGGTTCCCCGCCGGATCATCTCCATCATGCCGAGGAGAGCGCTCCAGTAGGCATCCTCCGGCGTCAGGCGGTCCTCCTTCGGCTGCACGCCCCGAAACAGCCAGTCCTCAAACGGCACATCATCGGCGACGCTGCGCAGAATGGACATATAGGCGTGCGTGTGCGCGTTGATGAGGCCGGGAATCACCATCCGGTCTCTGCCGCCCAGGACGCGCTCCGGCCGGAATCCCTCCGGGATATCGCCCACCGCAAGAATCTCATCCCCGCTGATGGCCACATTCGTTCTCTCCGTACGGAATCCATCCGCAGCCGGCAGCAGCGCCAGTATCTCTCGAATCAGAATTTTCATCGCTCATTTCTCCCTGTCTCTTCTGTTTCTGCCTGTATGATCGGCTCTTCCTCTGAACGCCGCGTTATCTCCCGCGGGACCACGGCATTTCTCATCTTGCTGCCGACTCGCCGCATGGTCTTCAGCCAAGCCGCAGGCTCACCACGCTAGCTCCGGCGGAATCTCCGGCGGATCCACTCTTCATTCTCACGCAGCATCTTCTGAATCTCCTCTTCCGTCCGGCAGGGCGCCAGTGCCTCCTTCAGGTAGCGGTATTCATCCTGTGCTCCGGTGACGTGCGGCACAGCATAGGCCCCCGCGTCACTCCCCAGAGCAATCCTCGCCCCGTGCTCCACCGCATACCGGACACGCTCCTGCTGACCGCGGACAATCGTGCGCAGTACCTCATCCGGGAATCTCCCGCTTCCGATCTGGTTGCCGACCGGCGCAATCGAGGGAATCCACACCGTCGCATCCCGGTGCTCCGCCAGTGCGGCGAGGCATTCCTCGTCCATGTAGAAACCGTGTTCCAGGCTGTCCGCTCCCGCCTCGATGGCGGGCAGAACCGCCCTGGACTCATTGATGTGCAGCATGACCGCGAGTCCGGCATCGTGCACCATATCAACCAGTGTCCGGATCTCCTCCGGCGGCAGCGGCTCGCAGCTCATCTTCCCGGCTTCATGAAAATCCAGGATCCCGGAGACCATGATCTTGATGAAATCGGCTCCCTGTGCCACGGCCATCTGCATCATCATCCGGAATTCATTCAGGTCGGAATAAGCAAAGCCGACGATATTCCCATATCTTCCTTTGCGGTGCATGGCAAATGCCGGCTGCCGGTACTCAATTCCGTATTCTGGCGCAATCCTGGCTGCGTACTGACAGACTCCGTGCGTGTCTCCGCCGTCACGGACATAGGTCATCCCGGCTTCACGGTAGCGCTCCAGCACGCCTCGGACATAATCCGTATCTACCGCTTCGCTGTGGCGCGAGATGGCGTCCTTCCAGTACACGGCATCCAGAATCATGTGCGCATGACAGTCTCCCCGGACCAACGGCTCCATTGATATCGCTCCCTCCCCGCAGCAGAATCCGGTTTCCGCGGCGCATTCACTCTGCTGCATCACGCCACATCTGCGGCGGTTATCCCCATCGTACCATTCCCGGCACCCGCGCGCAAGAGACCATGCCGGATTCCGGTTCCCGCGCCGGCATCCTCTCATCTTCTGAAAGCCCCTGACTCCGCACAGGAAGTTCCATCGCCGTACAGACACGGAGCAGCAGCGTAACTTAATTCCCACGCAGAATAAGCCCGGATCATCCGTGTGAAACGGGTTCAAATCTTAGTACCTGTTACCTCTGGAGTACTGGTTATAAGCTCAGCGAAAAGGAGGAAAGCAGTGGGAAAAATCAGTTTCGAACCATTTCAGGAACAGCTGAAGAAGTCCAGGCTCACCAAGTACACGCTGACTCACTACTTCAATATCAGCAAATCAACTCTCACCCGAATCAGCCGCGGTAATGACAGCCCGGGCGGCGTGGAACTTACTCTTTACACTGTAGCCCGGCTCTGCGGCGCTCTCGGATGCCAGCCCGGCGATATCATGAAATACATCCCTGACGCAGAAGACGAACGATATGCCCAGCTTCGCAGAGAAGCGATCAATAAGCGCAGCCATTGGACCGGGGAAGAGATCGCCGCTGAGCCCACGGCATACCGGGAAAGCCGGGCAGAAGACCGAGGATCGCTGCTGCGCGATTCCGGAACTCCGGACCTCAGTCAGCCGAAGAGAAGAACAGAACCAAAGGAAGAGCCTGAGCAGGAGGAAAACATAAGCGCCGACCGGAATGAGGAATTCAAATCCGAATTCTGATGAAATCGGTCTGAATCAAAGATCTCTGTTTCAGCAGCGGCCTGGATTTATCGGACCGCCGCTGAATCAAAGGCGAAAAAATCCCCGGGTACCTGGCGCTGTCACGCCGGCATCCCGGGGATATGATTCTGATGCTCTGATCAGTCTTCACTGATCCGCCGATCCACTGGTCCACCCATATGCTGACCTGATCCGCGATCCAGCGGCGCACTGCGTTATGCCAGCGCCGCGCTTTTCTGGCTGGACTTCGGCCGGTCCTCGCGCAGTTTCTCATTGATGAACCGGGGCATCTCCTCCTGCGGCACGGAGAAAAGGACAGAGAACTCAGAGAACAGGGCATCCTCAGCCTGTTTCAGATAGCGCTCATCCGTCGCCGTGATCTTCTTTCCGCGGTTCAGTCTTGCCGTCTTCCGATGCGTGAGGGTCTTGATGATGCGGATGTACTCACGGCAGCTCGCTGTGCGGATGCATTCCTTGTAGGTCTGTTCCCGCTGTTTCTCGCTCGTCACCCGAAGCTCTTCGATCTCCGGGATCTCCTCAATCAGATGTTCCGCTTCTGGCCGCGTGATCAGCGGTCTCATAACTACCCTGTCATTGTCCACGGGCGTATAGGTCATGCTCCCGCTCACATTCAGCGGTCTGAGCACATAGTAAAGGCGGTCGCCGGGGACTCCTTCCGTCTGAATCGTCGTGATGTCCTCAACTTCGAATACGCCCTTACTCCCATATATGATTTTTTCGCCCTTCTGAAACATGAGTTCTCCTTTCTGCCTTCCGGCTTCTTTTATGCGGTAACTTTTTTCTATCGCTTCCATTTTTATATAATATAATTATAACGCTTTTGTTTTAAAATTGCAATTTAATTTTTACAAACGCATTTAATCCCGCATTTTCTGCGGACTTTAACCCGGTTTGAGGATTGTTCCCGTTTTATGATTCGTCTCCAGCTTATATAGCTATATTGCATAAATAGAGAAATTTACATATCAATAGAAGGTTTGGACGCAAAAAAGAGCCGGTATTTGCAAAAATACCAGCTCTTCGGGGTTAAATTCATGATATTGTCAAAGCATTTCGCAACCGGATTCGGAAAATCGCTCACCGTTCTGCTTCATGATGAAGCCTGACGGTGATGTCTGCTGCTCCTCGATAACGCTTCGCGGTGATGACCGCTGCTCTTCTTTGTGATAAGGCAGTGCGGTGATATCCGCCGCCTCACTCCTCTTTCATGCTCTTATAAAGCGCCGCGATGACATCAACACAGCGATCGATGCCGATCGTTCCGCTGTCCAGGCAGACATCGTAGTGTTCCGCCTTGCCCCACTCCATATCCGTATAGAAGTGATAGTAGGATTTTCTTCTCTTGTCCTTGTCCTTCAGCCTCTTCTCCGGGGCTTCATCGCTCTCGCCGTACACGCGGACAACTCGCTCAGCGCGGCTGGCCAGAGAGGCGTGGATAAAGACCTTCAGCACGCCGGGACGCTCCCGCAGGATGTAATCGGCGCAGCGTCCGACGATAACGCAGGACTCCTTGTCCGCCAGCTCGAGAATGATCTGTTTCTGGATCTTCCACAGGTAATCCTGATTGGTCTCTCCATAGTAATCCCTGCCGCGCAGCACGCTGTCGAGCCACCCTTTGTCGGAATTGCCATCATGATTGTCCCGGACGTAGGACTCCGCGAACCCGCTCTTCTCGGCAATCTTTGAAATCAGTTCCGCGTCATAGCACTTGATTCCCAGTTTTTCTGCTGTCTCTTTACCGATAGTTCTTCCGCCGCTTCCGAATTCCCGGCTGATCGTGATGATTTTATTCATATTCGACTCCTTCCCCTGCTCAGCATCCGCTCCATCCAGCTCCTCTGACAGGGCGTCTGCCGCGCCGGGCGCACCGAGGTGCGCTGATTGTGCCTGCCTCTGCACAGCGCCTTCGGTTGCAGCAGTGAAATCCAAAAAGGCGCACAGCATAACAGCAATTCTGCTGCCGCTGAGCGCCACTGGCTTTCCAAGCAGTCCGTCGGCAGTTTCACAGCGACCTGCTTTTTTACACTATGATTGTATCACGGCGGGAGAGTAAAATCAAACAAATCCTCACATTACCGGATAATCCTTTGAATTATCTGTAAGGAAAGACATAAAACACTTTATTCCCGCACAATAATAGCCGCGCCGCCCTGCGGATCACAGGTACCATCTTCTCTTGACCAGGGCGTTGATCACTGCTCCGGCGGCAATCACCACCAGCGCGATCAGGATCACCTTCTTCGCCGCCTCCTGGGGAATCATGCCGCGCTCCGCAATCGTCTGCTGGTAAAAGGTCAGAGAGTATTCAATCTCCACCGGATCTCCCATCGCCGTCGTATCCGCGATGACGGGGAGGATGGTGTCCATTGCCGCAATCGGAATCGTGAAGGTGGAATTGCCGCCGTCCGTCGACTCGTTCGGATATTTGACGCCGCCTACGATCATGTAATCATAATAGGTACTGCTCCAGATCAGATGAGCGTAAGCCCGGCCATCCTTCACGATCAGATAGGTCGGCGAGCTCACGCTGGCGCGGCCGCTGCCGCCGGTCATGTTCACCTCGATGGAATACTCGCCGTCCGACACGGAGATTTCCATCGGTTCCACCGGCGTGTAGGCGTCCGACCCATTCGCGCCGCCCTGCACGGTGCCGGAATCCGTGGCGGTCTTTGTCTCCGCCGCTTCGGTGCCCGTTCCTGCCTTCTCCATGGCAGCCTCGATGGCATCGTAGTCCGGAAGCGTGAAGTCCAGAGCATCCGCCGGAAGTGACGATGCCTCGAAGCAGATCTTCCGGTTATACCACTGATTCTTCTTGATGCTGAACGCCGCGCAGTCCAGAGCTTTATCGAGCGCCTCCACCTTCACCGTGAATGTCGACCAGCCTTCGTTATTCTCGACGTCCGGAACGAAATCCGCTTCGGTTTTCGTGGCCGCCTCTTCCCCGGTTCCCATGTAGAGATACGAATAGGCATAGCTGTCCAGATAGAGAACCGCGGTCATCTCTCCGTCCGCAACGGTGAGATCCGCATGGTCAACCCGGAAGAACCCGGAACTGGACTTTACCTTCATTTCATAGGTCCCGTCGGCGATATCCCGTCCATACACAGGGACCATGCCGTACTTCGTCACGCTGTCTGCTTTCGCCATCTCACCGCTGCTCGCAACGTGGCTGAAATCGCCATCGGCAAACGCCATGCCGGGCATTCCGGCGGCGAAAACCAGCGCCGTGAGCGCCAGGGCGGCGATCCGCACCGCCAGCCGGAATCTGCGTCTATTTTTTCTCTCTTTCATCCTGTCTCTCCTGCCCTGCCACTTATCCATCCTCCCGCTGCTTACTTATCGGTTCGAGATTCACTGTTCCACTATACAAAATCCATGTTTAAAAAGTAACCCCCCAGCGTTCAAAATGAACGAACCACTTCTGTTTTGGATTTCAGGGAGTATTCATTTTTTACTTGTTATTGTTATAATGATTGACAACGTAAAGTGTTTGTGCTACTTTATCATAAAAGAAGGTGATTACTATGGCCACAGTTCCAACGCAGATTCGTATCGATGAAAAAGTGAAAAAACAGGCCAATGAATTATTTGGTGAGCTCGGCATGGATATGTCCAGCGCCGTTAACATCTTCCTAAGGCAGTGCATCCTAAGAGGTGGACTTCCCTTTACGGTAGAAATTCCACAGTACTCTCAGAAGCTCCTTGATGCTGCCGATGAAGCACGCAGAATTTCCCGAGACCCTGACGTCAAAGGATACAGCAATATGGATGATCTCAAGAAAGCGCTTGAAGCCTGAATGCTGAAAGTCAAATTCACCTCAGCTTATAAGAAAAGTTATAAGCTCATGAAGAAGCGTGGCCTCAATCTTTTTCTTCTCGATGATGTCGTTGAGACTTTGCGTCAGGGCAAAATACTGGAAGAAAGATACCGTGATCACGAATTAAAAGGTAAATTACAAGGCTTCCGCGAATGTCATATCCAGCCAGACTGGCTTCTCATTTATCTGATTGAGAATGACATCCTAACGCTTACGCTAGTCGATACCGGAAGTCATTCTGATCTTCTAAACATGTAAATGCTTCTATACCGGTACGAAGGATATCATCCTTCGTACCGTTTTTTCTAACCTGACGCTTTTTTCGCAGCTCCTGCCAGTGGTTCCGATTCTGGAAAAGCGATGATCCCGATCCTCGAACTTTCCTCTTGACGATGGCTCTTTGGATAGTTATCATAGGTAAGTATTTTAGGTAATCAACCAGGAGTCAGCGACAGGTGCGTCCTGAAAGAAGGCTGAGTAAGACCCCAGGAATAAAACCGAAAGGATGCATGGCAAAACAGGGAAAACGTATGAGTAAAACAGAAAATAAGCAGGAATGAAACAGGAAAACACATGAATAAAAGGAGAATGAGAACATAAGCGGAAGAAAGAGGAACACATGGATAAAAACAGAATGAACTCATGAACGAACACATGAATAAAGAAAAGGAGGGCACATGAGTGGAAATGTAGAACTGACCAAACAATTCATCGATATTTTTCATCTGGCGAAGCGGATTCCTGGCATGATGCCGGATCTTCCGGCTCCTCTGACACCGCGGCACATTCACATTCTGGAATGTATCTGCCTGGCACCGGCAGGCGGGATCCGCGTCAGTGAGATCGCGAAGGAAATGCACTCCACCACGCCGAGCATCACCCGGCTGGTGAATGAGCTGACCGCCGAAAAACTGGTCCAGAAAAGCAAGGACCAGCAGGACCGCCGCGTCTGCTCGGTTTACGCCACGCCGGCCGGCAGAAATCTGTACCGCATATACGGAGAAGAATATCTTCAGCGCCTCGCTGTTCTTCTCGCCGGGATCCCGGAAGAGGATATGCGCACGACAATCCGCGTGATCCAGCAGACCTATGACCGGATGAGTCAGCATCCGATCCACTTAAGCGATCTCAGCAGGCCGGGATCCCATCAATAATCATTTCAAGGCAGCCCTGAAGCAACGGGAACAAGCCCGGAACAACAGGCGCAACTCTGAAATAACAGGAACAATCCTGACACAACAGGGAAAGGAGAAACATATTTTGTCAAACTCTGGTATTCACACTCAATCCTCGCAAACCGGTGCAGAGGATGCACCGTCATCCCCCCGCATTCCGCTGCGCGTGATCCTCTCTGTGGTCGCCGCCGGCATCATGTCATTCTGCGGCGTTGTCGTAGAAACCGCCATGAACATCACTTTTCCGACGCTGATGAAGGAATTCGGCATCGGGACAGCCACCGTGCAGTGGATCACCTCCGGGTATCTTCTCATGCTGGCGGTGATCATGCCGACCTCGTCCTTCCTGAACCGACGTGTTTCACTCCGCCGGCAGTTTATCACGGCTTCCATCCTGTTCCTGCTGGGCACGATCCTCTGCGGCACCGCGCCGGGATTTCCGATGATGCTGGCAGGGCGGCTGCTGCAGGGCGTGGGAACCGGCA
>CADBOY010000177.1 GCA_902796405.1 uncultured Lachnospiraceae bacterium
ATGGGGACGCCCGAGTCGATCTACAATGAGCCGGAGAATGCCTTTGTGGCGGACTTCATCGGAGACAGCAACATCATCGACGGCGTGATGCTTCATGATGAGCTGGTGCAGATTGTCGGCGTCAATTTCCCGTGTGTGGACAAGGGGTTCGGCGTGAACCGGCCGGTTGATGTCGTAATCCGCCCCGAGGATGTAGTGCTGGGGCAGCCGGGAGCTGGAAAGCTCAACGGTACCGTGAGCCACATCATCTTTAAGGGAGTGCATTACGAGATGGAAGTGCAGGCGGGCGGTTTCGAGTGGCTGGTGCAGAGTACAAAGCCCCATGAGGTCGGAACTCTGGTCAGCATCGATGTCGATCCGTTCAACATCCAGATCATGAACAAGCCGGAATCCGAGGATGAGATGGCAGTTGCGGCCGAGGATCTGTGAGCGTTCGGGGGAAAATGTATGAAAAGCAAGAGAATCTGTCTGACGGCGCCGTACCTGGTCTGGTCTGTCGGATTTATCGTTCTGCCCCTTGTCATCGTGCTGGTCTATGGCCTGACGAATGACAACGGGAACCTGACACTCGCCAATCTTGCTGCGATCGCGGATCCGATTCACCTGTCTGCGCTCGGCCAGTCCCTGCTGATTGCCTTCGGAAGCACGGCGATCAGCCTGATTGTCTGTTATCCGCTGGCCTATATTCTGAGCCGCTCGCACCAGTCGAGCCGTCTGGTGATCATGCTCTTCGTGCTCCCGATGTGGATCAATTTTATGCTCCGGATCCTGGCGCTGCAGATGGTCCTTGCCAACACCGGCATCATCAATACGGTGCTGGGCTTCTTCGGAATCCCTGCGCAGCATCTTCTCTATAACCGCCGGGCCATTCTGATCGGCATGACCTATGACTATCTGCCGTTCATGCTGCTTCCTCTGTATAATGCGATGTGCCGCATCGACCGTGATCTCATCGATGCTGCGGCGGATCTCGGAGCCGGGCGGTTTGTCATCTTCCGAAAGATCGTTCTGCCTCTTTCTATGCCGGGCGTCATCAGCGGCATCATCATGGTATTCATTCCGAGCATCTCGGAATTCGCCATCGCCGACATACTCGGCGGATCCAAGATCCTGCTCATCGGCAATGTGATCGAGCAGGAATTCTCACTGACCAACAACTGGCACCTGGGGTCCGGGCTGTCGGTTGTCCTGATGATCTTCATCTTCATCAGTATGGCCATTATGAACCGCAGAGGAGAAAGTGAGGTGCAGGCACTGTGAGAAGCCGGGGACAGAAGATTCTGGAGCGTATTTACGTCGTGCTGATCTTTCTTTTGATGTATATGCCGATCTTTATTCTGATTGTCTGCTCCTTCAATGCCTCCAAGGCGCGATCGGTCTGGGGTGGGTTCACGCTGAACTGGTATGTCAGCATGTTCCAGGATCCGGACGTCATGGCGGCAGTGCGCACGAGTCTGCTGCTGACGACATCGGCGGCGGTCATCGCTACGGTGCTCGGGACACTCGCCTGCGTCGGCATGACGGTGGCTTCCCGCCGCTTTAAGAAGGTTCTGATGAGTGTGACGAATATCCCGATGCTGAATGCGGATATCGTGACCGGTATCGCAATCATGCTGCTGTTCGTGCGGTTCTGGCGTCTGGGATTTGCGTCGATGCTTGCCGCGCACGTCACGCTTGGCGTTCCCTATGTGATTCTGAACGTGATGCCGAAGATCGAGGGAATGAATCAGAGCACTTATGAGGCAGCACTCGATCTGGGGGCCACACCGGCGTACGCGTTCCGCAAGATTATCATTCCGGATATTCTTCCGGGTATCCTGTCCGGATTCCTGCTTGCTTTCACAATATCACTCGATGATTTCGTGGTGACGTACTTCACCAAAGGCGCGGGAATCAACACCATCTCGACGATGATTTACCAGCAGGTGCGCCGGGGCATCAATCCGGAGATGTATGCGCTGTCGACGATTCTGTTTCTGCTGATTCTCCTTGTCCTGTGGGCGGTGAACCGGATTCAGGCCGTGCAGGAAGGAAACGGCCGGAGAAAGGAGGCAGCGCGATGATGAAGAGAAAAAACAGACTGCGCTGCAGCGGGATTCTCCTTGCTGCCGCCCTGACTGCCGGAATCTGCGGCTGCGGGGCGAAAACCGGAGAAAATGGGGAATCCGGGGCATCTGTCCAGGGGGCGGCGTCCGGAGACAAAACTCTCGTTGTGTTCAACTACGGAGACTATATCGACAAAGAGACGATCCGCATGTTTGAAGAAGAGACCGGCATCCAGGTGGAGTATGAGCAGTACGTGACTCCGGAGGATATGTACACCAAGTATCAGGCGGGGGCGATTCCCTATGATCTCATCTGCACCTCGGATTATATGATCGAGAAGATGATCAGCGCGGGGCAGGTGAAAAAGCTCGACAAGTCCGCCATGCAGTACTATGATAACCTGGATCCCACCTACCTGAAGTTCTGCGAGGCATTTGATCCTGGCAATGAGTACGCTGTGCCGTATTTCTGGGGAACGGTCGGCATCTGCTACAATACGGAGCTGGTGGATGAGAAGGTGGACAGCTGGAGCATCCTCTGGGACAAAAAGTACACGGATGAGATCATCATGGAGAACTCGATGCGCGATGCGTTCCTGGTTCCGCTTAAGCTCGACGGGCTGTCTCTGAACACGACGAAGCCCGGTGATCTGAACCGGGCGCTGGATCAGCTCAAGGAGCAGAAATCCATCGTCATGGCGTATATGGTGGATGAATCCCGGGACGCGATGATTGCCGGAGATGCCGCGCTCGGTGTCATTTATTCCGGAGATGCCACCGCTGCGATCGATGCCAATGACCGCCTTGCCTATGTTGTCCCGAAGGAGGGGAGCAACATCTGGTTTGACTGCTGGTTCCTTCCGGATTCCTGTCAGCACGAGGAGAATGCGCTGAAGTTCATCGACTTTATGAACCGGGAGGATATCGCGGCGATGAACTTCGACTACGTTTACTACGGGACACCGAACAAGGCGGTCTACGACAAGCTGGATGAGGAGACGAAGGCGGATCAGACGGTATTTCCCTCTGAAGAAGCCCTCAGCCACTGCGAGGTCTACTCGTATCTCGGGGCGGAGATGGAGGAGTACTACAACCGCCTGTGGAAGGAACTGAAGGCTTATTGAGCGATCTGCGCAGAGATTTTCGGGCGCCCGCGGGCATCAGTCCGGACAAATAATTACAAAAATATGACGAAATGATTGCAGATATGTTGACACATCCGCTCCGGGTATATTATGATTAATAAACTGCCGCGTGGAAAGCGGTAACAGGAAGAGACAATACGCGGAATCATGACATCAGACTTGGAGGAGATGGGGGATCATGCACCATAACCATACCATAAAGATTCATCTGCTGCTGGCCGGGTTTCTGCTGGCACTTGCGGCTGCGGTGCTCTGGTTTGCGCCGGGAGCACAGGCGGCGAAGGCGGACCGGGATGATCCGGACTATGTGAAGAGGCTGGAGATCGGGGCCAGTGCTTCTGCCGGCGCGAAAGCATCTGCCAGCACCGCTTCCGCCTACAGCGGAACGGGGAGGAATCCTTATACCGGCCGAACCTACACGCAGAAGACGCTGGCATCCGGCATGACGATTGTGGATGGTGTTGACGTCTCGAAGTGGAATGGGAATATCAACTGGGAGAAGGCAAAAGCGGCCGGCATCCAGTTTGCGATCATCCGGATTGGCTACAGCGCGCTGAGCAGCGGAAAGCATCACAAGGATCCCTGGTATGAGTCGAATATCCGCGAGGCAAAGGCGGCCGGCGTGAAGGTGGGCGTCTATTATTTTTCGCAGGCGAGGAACGTCGCGGAGGCGAAGTCGGAGGCTTCTTATACTCTGAAGCTGCTCGGCGGCACGAAGCTGGATTTTCCGGTGGTTTTTGACAGTGAGGACATGCGCGGAAGCCGTCTTGTCTGCTCAAGCCTTTCCCGCGCAAAATATACGTCGATTGTCCGCGCATTCTGTGACCGGGTTCAGGGCGCGGGATACCAGGCAATGGTCTACTCGAACCTGAACGGGTGGACCAACTACTTTTACAACAAGGAGCTGACCAGCCGGTATGGCATCTGGTTTGCCCGCTACAATACACACACAGGATATTCCGGTCACTATGATATCTGGCAGTATTCGGAAGTGGGACGCGTCAGCGGCATCCCGGGATATACGGATATGAACTTCTATTACTGCCCCGCAGACAAAACGCAGCAATTTGGAGGGACCGGAGAGAAGAAGAAAGCCGGGGGCACGGCGGTAGGAATGAGCCACGTCACGGCCAGACGCTCAGGGAAAAATATTCAGGTGCGCTGGGGAACGGTGAGCGGGGCATCCCGCTATGTGATCACCCGGTCCATGCAGAGTGACAGCGGATTCCGCAAGGTGGGCGAGACGGCAAAACTGTCGTTCCTGGATCGCAGCGCCGCGAGAGGAAGAAGGTACTATTACCGGGTATACGCGAAGACCGGCCAGGGTACCTCAAGGATGTCCAATGTCGATTCGGCAAGCACAGCAGCGAAGAAGAAGGCCAGTGTGCGGGTCCGCGAGCTGAGCTACGTGAGGTCTGGTGCGTCCAAGAGCGCGGCGGACATCGGATGGCTTCCGGGCGGGACGACCTGCCGGCTGCTGGAGATTGTCCGGGACAATACCGGCAAGGACTGGTACCGGATCCGCGTGAGATTCCACGGACGCACGCTGAAAGGATATGTTTCCTCCCTTGTCGCGGCGTTGAAGTAACGGCCTGCCGTTATCATCGGCGGCTGGAAAGAGTGAATATATGACAGAAATCTTTCAGGCCGGGCATTATCTGAGCCTGACCGGCATTGCGCAGATGCTGGCAGCGGCGGCAGCCGCCATCGCCGTGAGCATCGGTATCCTGTATGGATTTTCCCGCTCCCGGTGGAAGGGCAGTCTGAAGGAGGCACGCAGGCCGGAGGACAGTTGGGAATACCATATGGTCAGCCTGGTGGAACGGTTCTATGAGCTGATCTTTTCCTCTACCTTCATCCTGCTCTTCGCGGGAGTGTATTTTACCATCGACTATTTCGGCGTCGGCGGTGCCGCGCGCGAGTTCTGGGACAAATACAACGGAATTATCCTTCTG
>CADBOY010000178.1 GCA_902796405.1 uncultured Lachnospiraceae bacterium
AATTATCTGCCGTGACGATAGAAAGATCTGCCATTTCTCCGGCTGCCTCTCCCATCTCATAGCGGCGATGCGGATCGCGGTTTCCGCCGCACCCGAATACCACGACAATTCTCTTTGGCTGGTAGTCGCGCAGCGTGGTGAGAAGGCTCCGGGTGCTGACTCCGTTGTGAGCGTAATCGACGATAACCGAGAACCGGTCTGAGGAATAAACCGTCTCCATACGTCCATTGACACGAATTTCCCGCATTGCCTTCCGGACCGGAGCTTCTCCGATGCCAAGCACGGAAGCAGCGCCGATCACTCCGAGGGAATTGTACACGGAGAACAGACCAGGAACACTAACCTCCACCGGATAATTCTCCCGGCCGGTCAGATCATAAGCAACCCCCATGAAACTGCCATTTCGAAGGTGGCGGATATTTGTGGCCCGGAAATCTGCCTTTTCATCCTGCCCATAAGTAAGAATGCGGCAGGTATGCCCCTCCAGCAGCGCTTCACAGTTCGGATCATCCATGTTGACGACACCGACATCACAGCGCCGGAAGAGCTGTCCCTTCCAGGCGCGATATTCTTCAAAGGTCTTGTGCTCATTCGGTCCGATATGATCCGGGCTGATATTCGTGAATACACCCACCTGAAAATGGATGCCGGCGACGCGGTCCATCATCAGTCCCTGGGAGGAAACTTCCATGACCATATACTCGCAGCCGGCTTCTACCATCTGGTGAAAGAAACTCTGGAGAACATAGGATTCCGGAGTAGTGTTGTTGGTAGCGACGTGCTCTTTTCCGATCATTGCTCCATTGGTTCCGACGAGACCGACCTTCTTGCCGGCTTCTTCGAGAACCGTCTTCAGCATGTAGGTACTCGTTGTCTTGCCTTTGGTGCCAGTGACACCGACACAGATCATCTTCCTGGTCGGATAATCGAAATAGGCAGCCGACAGCAGGGCAAGGGCTTTCCTCGCATTCTTCACGAGGACAGCGGTAATCCCATCCGGAAGTGCCGTCCGCTTCTCGACAATCACCGCGGAAGCTCCCCGCTCCGCTACATCCGGGATGAAATCGTGCGCATCCACCCTGGTTCCGCTGATGCAGACGAAGACGCAGTCCTTCACCTCTCTGCGGGAATCGTAGATAATATCCGCGGCCGGTACATCCAGGCTTCCCTGCAGCAACTCATATTCCATCTCGGCAAGCAGATCTCTCAGTGTTTTCATTGTAATCCTTTCTGCCGTAAGATCGTGACCGCGCAGAATGCGCAGCGATCCGTTTGAATCCTTCTGACATTTCTCTTATTATAGGAGAAGAAGTATGGTAAATCAATCATTTCCCTTCGCCTGACCCCGCAGTCTCAGGCTTTGCGGACAGACAGAAATTCCGATTTTTTTCTTCTGCCGCGGCGCATGTGTTATACTGAAGGTCCGCGTGCGGCAGTCTGACTGCCGCCTGCGTTTCATTCTGCCGGCGCCTGTATATCTTTGCGCCGGAACGCTACAGACAGGAGAAGCCATGAATAAAAAAGAAGTCATGGAGATCCGCCGCCAGTTCACAACGGAACGGTGCACGATCTCCCGTATGTGCAGCTGCTATATCACCCATGAGAAAGAAGTAGTCCCACTGCCGGCGTCCCGTTTTCTCGGCCTGGAAGATACCGAGCAGGCGAAGTATTTTGCCATCTTCCGGAAAGCACTGTCCGGGACAATTGGGAAAAATCTGCTGAATCTGGAATTTCCACAGAGTGCCGAGAGGATCACCGGGCAGAGCAGCGGGAATCCGTCTTCTGATGGTTCGACCCCGGATGATTCCGATGCGCTCCTCCCGGCCGCTGGCGTCAGCGATGCCAAATCCGGTGAGACGCCGCAGGATGAGGAGGGAATGCCAGTGGAAGCTCAGGCTCTTCTCATGGATCTTCTCCGCTCCAGGCTGGAAGATGACGCACTCACGGAGGAATTCTTCCGCCGCATCGCAGCCAGCTACAATTATGGAGAGAACTATCTCGTCCTCATGATCTATGCTGCTTATGACATTCCGCACCGGAGTACAGACGGTACGACCCTGTTCGACGGGTCCTCCCATGTCTATCCCCACATACTTGTCACGATCTGCCCTGTGAAGGAGTCCCAGCCGGAGCTCGCATTTGACCCGCAGTCCGGGCTTCACGAGCGGGAGCGGGA
Organism: uncultured Lachnospiraceae bacterium; assembly: GCA_902796405.1. Lineage (GTDB taxonomy): Bacteria > Bacillota > Clostridia > Lachnospirales > Lachnospiraceae > UBA3305. Next base: position 2,177 of record CADBOY010000178.1, read on the forward strand.
ACCGGTTATCGCCAGGCCAATGACCGGCATCCTGTTCCCCGCATTCAACGACCGGGATACAGATATTCACAGCGCTCTCTACTACTGCGCGAAGACCGACGACACACAGGAGAATTTTTTCCGGCAGATTCTCGGATGCCCCGCTCCCTGGCTCGCTCCGGCGCAGAAGGACGCATTCTGCGATGTGACGGCGGAAGCTCTCGGGGAAAACTGCGACTTTGAAACAGCCAAGAAGGTACAGCAGAATCTCGGGGAGATGATGGAAAAGGCACAGGAGGAGGCGGCCTCTCTGGAGCTGTCCGGTTCCGATGTCCGGCGGCTTCTGGAGAGCAGCGGAGTTCCGGATGAAAATCTGGAAGATTTTGATGAGAATTTCAGCCGCGCTGCCGGTGAGGGCGGAACCATCTCTGCCGTCAATGTGGCGGATACGCGAAAACTCCGAGTGGAATCCTCCGGCATCCGGATTACCGCAGACGCCGGGAGCACCGACCTCATCGAGACGCGCTTCATCGATGGACGGCCCTGTCTCGTCATCGAGGCCGACGATCACGTGACGGTCAATGGCGTACCCGTCCGCACAGCGCTGACTCCCCGGGAGAAGGGAGAATCCGCGCCGGACTGACCAGATTGCCCTGACAGATCCGGAAGAGGCCTCCGCCATGCTGCATCAGGCCTCCGGATCCGCCTCACTCCCTGCTTCCGGTTCCCCGGTTGGCGATGCCGCCTTCTGCGGCGTCAGGCTTCCGGATCCACGTCGATCAGCACCTTCATCGTGGTTTCCCGGTTCGCATCAATATACTGATAAGCCTGGAGATAGTCCTCCAGGGCAAAGTGAGCACTCATCAGCGGCTTCAGCTGCACTTTTTTCTCCTGCACAAAACGGATGGCGTCCACGTAATCCTCGTGCCGGTACATCATCGTCGTATTCAGATCCAGTTCTGAATCATTCAGCCTGGCCAGATCAACATTGGCCATCTTGCCGAAGACAGCCACCAGAATAATCGTACTTCCCTTTCTTGCATTCTGAATGGCCTGATTCATCGTAATATCGTTGCCGGCACAGTCATAGATGACGTCTGCGCGGTCCGGGCCGAATTCCCGCACCATGGCCTCTCTGAAGTCTTCCTTTTTCGTATTCACCACGGCGTCAACGCCAACGGTTCTGGCATACTCCAGCCGGACATCCGAAACATCCGTGATCATGACCTTTGCGGCGCCAAGTGCTTTGGCTGCCTGTGCCGTCAGGATCCCGATCGGTCCGCAGCCGAGGATGGCCACTCGCGCCCCGCGGATATCCGGGAACCGCTTTGCCGCGTGCACAGCAACAGCAAGTGGTTCAATCATCGCGCCCTCATCATAGCTCATCTCATCGGGAAGCGGCGTCACCTTCGACTCATCCACAGCGAAATAGTCGCTTGCCGTGCCGACGGTCTGAAATCCCATGACCTTCAGCTCCTCGCAGAGATTGTATTTCCCGTGAAGGCAGGGATAGCAGTGTCCGCAGAAGACCTGCGGTTCAATCGTCACCTTCTGACCGGGCTGATACTTCGAGGCATACTCCCCGCACCGGACGATCTCACCGGACACCTCATGCCCCTGTGTCACCGGATAGGACGTATAGGGATGCGTTCCGTGGTAAACATGGATGTCGCTGCCGCAGATGCCGATCCTCTTGATCCGCACGAGCACCTGATCCGGTCCCGGCTCAGGAATCGGCACCTGCCGGATCGTGATCTTGCCGGGGGCTGTCATCACTTCCTGTCTCATACCGCTTTGCTCCATTGTAATCTCCTTCCCAGCGCTCCTGCGCTTATCCCAGCTTTTTCAGCAGTTCTTCAAACTGTTCCCGGTCCATGAGAATCTCTCGTGCCTTTGTACCTTCATCCGGCCCGACCACACCACAGTCTGCCAGCTGGTCCATAATGCGGGCCGCCCGGTTGAACCCAATGCGGAACGCGCGCTGCAGATTACCGATGGAGGCTTTATCCTTCTCAATGATAAACCGGCCGGCATCCGCGAACAGTTCATCGCGGTCCGCGGCGCCGGGAGTTCCGCTTTCACTGGCTGAGGCGTCAATCTTCTGCTCCACCTCTGCGTCCGTCATATCGCCGTCCGCCTGCTCCTTCCAGAAATCCACGACCTTCTCGACTTCTTCATCCGAGACAAAAGCGCCCTGGATGCGGACCGGCTTGGGATAATTGGAGGGATAAAAGAGCATATCGCCCTTGCCGAGCAGCTTCTCAGCACCGTTCATATCCAGAATGGTGCGGGAATCCACACCGGACGAGACAGCAAAGGCAATCCGCGACTGCACATTCGCCTTGATCAGTCCGGTGATGACGTTGACCGACGGCCGCTGCGTTGCCAGTACCAGATGAATGCCTGCCGCACGCGCCAGCTGGGCCAGGCGGCATATCGCATCCTCCACCTCACTGCCGGCCACCATCATCAGATCCGCCATCTCATCCACAATCACAACGATCTGCGGCATCTTCTGCCTGGCCGGATCGTTCTCAATCTTCCGGTTGTACCCCCGGATATCGCGTACCTGTTCCTCTGCGAATATCTGATAGCGGCTGGTCATCTCCGAGACGGCCCAGTTCAGCGCCGCTGATGCCCTCTTCGGATCCGTGACGACAGGGATCATCAGATGAGGGATCCCATTATAAACGGAGAGCTCCACCATCTTCGGATCGATCAGGATCAGCTTCACCTCATCCGGTTTCGCATTGTAGAGGATGCTCATGATGATGGTATTGATACAGACCGATTTACCGGATCCGGTGGCTCCCGCAATCAGAAGATGCGGCATTCTGGCCAGATCCGCAACCACTACATTCCCGCTGATCCCCTTGCCGACGCCGAATGTGATCTTCGATGTCGCTTTCTGAAACTCATGGGATTCGATGATGTCGGCAATGGCTACGGTCTGACTGACTTTGTTCGGAACTTCAATTCCCACTGCCGCCTTCCCGGGAATCGGCGCTTCGATCCGGATATCCGGAACCGCAAGGTTCAGCTTGATATCATCCTGCAGGGCAACAATCCGGCTGACCTTCACTCCCTGGTCGGGATGAAGCTCGTACCGGGTGACGGAGGGCCCCTGACTGACTTCGGTTACCGTTACCCGCACCCCGAAATCATCCAGCGTCTGCTGAAGCTTGCTGGCGGTGTCGCGCAGCTGCTGAGCGTCAACCCCGCTGGAAGGACGGCTCTGATTCAGCAGTGCCGTCGGTGGAAGACGATACTCCCGGCGTTCCGGTTTCTTCTCCAGTGCCTGATTCCGGGAAACCGGCACGACAGCTTCCGGTGCACCGGCGCTTTTGCCCGCCGCAGATCTTCCGGCAGCGGCTGCCGCTGACAAAGCGGCTTTACCGGCCATCTCTTTCGTCAACGAGGATTTCCCCCGATCTGCCGGCTGCGTCCCGGCCGGAGCGCGTGAAGAACCTGCCGTGCCGAATGTCACGCCGGAATTGCCATCCTTCGCGTCCCCGGTTCTCCAGATATCCGCTCCGGTATCGGGATGGCGGGAAGCGGCACGCTGCTCCTTTCCCATCCCTTGCTCCGGGCGGCCCATCGCGAGTTCCCAGCTTTCCGGCACATCATCAAACTCGTCATAGGCCGACATTCCGTCGTCCTCTTCCGCTGTCTGCTCCGCCACATCGCTCTCATTGGGAACAGTCTGCGGGCCAGAGGGAGTCGGCTGACTGCCGTCATTCCCGGTTATACCGCCGGGCATTGCGTCTGCCTCCCGGCTATCTTCCGGAATCACAGGGCCAAGATTGCCACCGCCGCCGAGAAGATCCGGTGTCACCTGCCGCTGATCCGGCTTTTCACTTAAGCGCCGCATCCGGCTCTCTCCCGTGAATATCAGTGGCTCC
>CADBOY010000179.1 GCA_902796405.1 uncultured Lachnospiraceae bacterium
ACGCCGTTGATGTTCAGCCATAATTTCCGGAACTTCATATCACATTCCATAGACTGTTCCTCTCTTCCTTCTATCAATCAATGCCATGTGCTTTGCCGCAGATCAGCCGGATGAAACGTCTGCCTGCTCGCGGGGGATCGTTTGCCTGCACTTCGTACAGAATGACGAAATACAAATGAAAAAATAACGTGTTACTAAATTACAGCATATATGTAGCAGATTCTGCTCAGTGAGTCAAGCAGGAATGCAAAAAATCGTGAATATCATCAAATAATTAGACTAATTTTACCAAATAGCCAGAATCCGGTTGTCAAAAATTTATCACAATTGATATGCTGCGCGGCTATTGACATCTCATAGTGAGGATGCTAGAATCGACGCAAACAGTAATCTGTTACTAATATGTGCCGCAAATGATTTGAAATTCCAATGGCGCAAAAAGGATAAATAATGGATTTCACAAGATAATTGTACAAAGTGTACAATGGAAATTCAGAGCAGAGAGGGCATGACCGTGGCTAGCTACAAGAAGAGCGAAGAGGCAAAAAAGAAAATCCTGAAAGCCGCATCCCGCATTTTCCTGGAAAAAGGCTATCATGCAGCGACCGTGCGGAATATCTGTGAGGAGGCCGGCGTATCGGTTACAAGAATTTCCTATCACTTTGAGTCCAAGGCAAAGCTGGCGGAGACGATCTGTGAGATATTTCTTCACAATTTCTACGATCGGACCAAGGAGCTCATCGGAAGTACCATCCGGTTTTCCTGGGTAACGGAGCTGATTCAGCTTCAGTTCATTGTTTCCCTGTTCTTGCCCGGAGAAGATCAGCCCTATCAGGCGTTTTATCATGATGTCTTTGAGGATGGGATCTGGGCGCAGGCATTTCAGAGCTATTCCCGGGAGATCTTCCGCGCCGCTCGCGACAGCGGGTACCGGAAGCTCCGGGAGATTACGGACCGGAGTCTGGCTCTTCGCTCGGGAATCTTCGCTGCGGCGCTTCCGGCAATGGCCAGCGTCGCGGAGACAGAGACCACGGAATCCGGAAAACTTTTTGACCTGACACAGGCACAGCAGAGAGAGGAACTGGAGGACGCCTACTGCCGGTTGTTCATGCAGATGTTTGGACTGCCGGAGTCCTTTCAGGATGGCAATCTGGCCAGTGCCAGGGCCTACAGCCGGATCCTTCATGTTGAGATGAACGACCTGACGGATGTGGTGATCAAGCTCGGTCCGCTGGAGGAGATTCCGGAAGGCCTTCGCGTCGCCCCGCCGAAAGATCCAGAGGTGCTGAAAGAATTCTGCTGAGTATCAATGGGCAGATGCCTGTGGGTAAACAGAGAATATAGAGGAAAAGGAAGAAGAGCAAGGAGGACGAAGACAATGGATTACGAAGCTCTCGCAGAAGCCATGGGCGATCTGGATGAGGACACCATGACCGATATGCTGAATGAGGTCATGAGCGAGGACAAGTCGCATGCTCCGGAGGCGATGGAGGCCTGCCAGAAGGGCATGGATATCATTGGTCAGCGCTTTGAAGAAGGAGAGTACTTCGTCGGTGATCTGATCTATGCCGGCGAGCTGATGACAAAAGCCGTGGATATTCTGAAGGACGGCCTGGTCAGTGGTGGATCCGGTGAGAATGCGGCTGTGCCGATGGTTCTCTGCACCGTGAAGGATGACCTGCACGATATCGGCAAGAACATTGTGCGTTCGATGCTGGAGGCCAATGGGTTCAACGTGATTGATCTTGGCATTGATGTGGCGCCCGAGACGGTCGTGGAGGCCGTGAAGAAGAACAACGTCAAGATCGTTGCTCTGTCCGGCGTCCTGACGCTGGCGATCGATTCCATGAAGAAGACGGTGGAAGCGCTGAAGGCAGCCGGTCTGGATGACGTGAAGGTGATCATCGGCGGAGCACCGGTGAGCGAAGAAGCCTGCAAGGAAGTCGGAGCGGATGAATGGGCACACAGCCCGCAGAAAACCGTCGACGTCTGCAAGGCATGGGCCGGCATCTGACAAGAGGCGGAAATGGGAAATCGGGCTGGCAGCCCGGTGAGGAAGATGGAAGAAGAACATAGGGAAACTCTGTGGTGTGCCCGCTGCCACGTCCCACTCAAGATGGAGACCGTGCATTTTTCCTACATCGGGCATGTATTTCAGAAGGAAGTTCTCTGCTGTCCGGTCTGCCACAATGTCTATCTGCCGCCAGAACTGGTGAATGGTCAGATGGCCGACCTGGAGATGGCACTGGAGGATAAGTAATAATCAGTCAAAAGGAGGGGAAAGATGCAGACAGAGGAACTGCGGAAATACCGCACGAAACTGTTCCGCGACGCTTCGATGATGAAGACGAAGCCGGACCGGGTGCCTCACATGTCCTTTTTCGTGACATGGAAGATTCTGGATGCCGGCTACAAGCTGAGCGAAGCCATGCACGACTACGACATCATGGAGAAGGTCGTGCGGTACCACCTGGAGCATTATGATTTCGATGCGCTCTTTGAATGGGGCGGACGGAATGCGGTCCGGATTCCGGAGGCTTTCGGCGGTGGTACCTATATCATCAACGATGAGAACGAAGTCGTGAGCTATCTGGACAAGGCGATCTGCGACCGCGGAGAAGAGGATGAGCTGATCGCCAATCCGATGAAGTTCTTCTATGAGAAGGGAATGACGAAGAAGTATCCCTGCTGGGCGGAAGGAAGCGTCACGCCGGCGATGGTGCAGAAAGCGTACGATGAGAATAACGCGTTCATCCAGTTCGCCATGAAGATGCTCAGGATGCTGCCGGAAGAATACGGAATGGCCAAGATGACGGCGCCGAACGGATTCTGCTACTGCGGCATTGACTTCATGTTCAATACCATTCTCGGAATCAAGGGACTCTCCTATCTGATGCGCCGGGATCCGGGCAAAGTGGACGCTATGGTGGAAGCACTGGATGAGCTGTACTTCAATCCGGGCCTGGAAGCCCTGAAGAAAGCGCCCGGTCCGAATATGGACTACGCTTTCGATTACGATATCACCCTGCTAGCGCACACGATTCTGAATCAAAAGCAGTTTGAGAGATGGCTGTGGCCGGATCTGAAGAAGGTTCTGGACGTTCTGGCGGAGAAGGGAATGACCGTGCGGCTCTTCATGGAGGGCAGCAGCAAGAGATTCTGGGAGTATTTCAAGGACTATCCGGCGGGCGTTATCACCATGCATCCGGAAGCGGATGATGTATTTGAACTTCGCAAAGCTCTTCCGAACTGCGCGATCCTCGGTGGTATGCCGGTTCAGCTCCTGGGCAAGGGAACCAGGGAGCAGTGCGTGGAGCGCGCCAGAATCCTGTGTAATGAGCTCGGAAAAGACGGCGGATTCATCCTCTCGCAGGACAAGATGGTTTCGTTCCGCAACGATGCGCAGCCGGAGAACGTCAAGGCCGTCTGCGATTATGTGCTGGAACATACGTGAGAACACCGGGAGGCAGACATGGCTGACGAGAAGAATGAGAAAATCGATTATACCAAATATCCGGAAGGGATGAAGGCACTGGCAGCAGCGCTCAGCATGCCGATCCCGCCCGAAGAAAGTGCAAAACGGGAAGCCGCTCTGATGGGACTGATTACATCCCTGGTCAGACAGTGACCCTTAAGCAAAAGCAAAGTAAAGGAGGAGAACAATGAAGAAGAACAAAGAAGGAAGAACACTCTCCTTTGGAGAGCTGTTCGGGTATGGCGCAGGAGGTATGTTTACCTATACCTTCTACAACATGCTCCAGGCCTATTTCATGCTGTACTTCCTGACCGAGGTACTTGGCCTGAGCACGGTCCTTGCGGCCACAATCTACAGTATCACGCAGTGGGTGAAGGTCATCACGATGATCCTCGCCGGAACCATCATCGATGCCACGATGCTGAAGCTCGGCAAATACCGTTCCTGGATCCTGATTGGTACAGTCGGCGTTACGATCTTTGCCACGCTCATGTTCACGAATATGGGCCTTCCGACAAGTGCCGCGATCGCGGTCTTCCTGATTGCCTATGTTCTGCAGTCTCTGAGCTATAACCTGATCTGGACGGCCAGCCGTGCACTGATGGGACCGATGTCCAAAACCTCCGCTGATGCGGTCGGACTTGCCAGCGCCGCTCAGACCGGTACCGCAGTCAGCGGTATCCTCTATGGTCTGGTCAACACCGCCATTGTTGCGTTCTGGGCGAAGGCAACAGGGCAGGGCTACGGCATGACGATGCTCACCTATGGCCTTCTGATGTGCGTGGGCTGCGTGGCCATGCTCCACGTCTCCAAGAAGTATGATCGGCCTGAGACGGCAGCAGCCGGTCAGAAGAAGGAGAAGATCGGTTTCGGTACGATGCTGAAGTCTCTTCGCGGCCCGATGATCCCTTACTTCCTTGCCATGGTGTGCGGCTGCATGCAGCAGGGATTCTTCTTTGCCCTGTTTGCCTATTTCACGCAGTATGTTCTGCAGAATCCCGGAGCGATGGGCACGGCGATCACGGCTTACAATATCCTTCAGGTTATCAGTGCTCTGATCGCACCGCTCATGATCAAGCAGCTCAAGAACAAGAAGGTTGCTTACATTGTATTCACGGCCTGCAGCGGCCTGATGTATCTGCTTCTTCGGATCTTTGGTTCGACGTTCGTGCCGTTCGTCGTCATCTATGCTCTGGTAGGTTTCTTCAGTTCGCCGACGGGCATCCTGCTTCCGGCATTTGCAAATGACCTCTCGGATTATCAGGAGATGAAGGGCCAGAAGTCCGCACGTGCTTTCACGCAGGCGATTGCTGGTACCTCAATCCGTATTGGCTCTGTGCTCTCCACGATGATTGCTTCGTTCGGTCTGGCTGCCATCGGATATCAGACGGGAACGACTCCGACTCCGGAGATCCTGACCGGTATCACCAACCTCATGGTGGTCGGCCCGGTTATCGTCTGCGCACTGGCATGCATCTGCATTGTCTCCTATCATGTCGATGAGAAGGAACTGGATGAATTCCGGGCGAAGAGAGCAGCTGCGGCGGCCTCCGCTGCAAGTGACAGCAGCAAGGCTTGACCGGAAGTTTCTGCTGAGAAACGTACCGGATGAAAGGAAAGACAGGTGTTCTGCGGCGGTCAGCCGGGGACGCCTGTCTTCGTTCATAAGCAGTTAACCGGCGTTTTCTTACATCCAGCAGCGAGGAATGCCATGAAGACAAACAACGTGTCCGGAGAGACGACCTACAGCTGGCGTTTTTCCTACGGATATGGATTCGGAGAGTTCGGTTTTACCTTCTTCCTGTTCTTCATATCCTACTATCTGATGTATTACATGACGGATGTACTCTGTCTTCCGATGGGAACAGCGGCATTCATCTATACTCTGGTTCAGTGGTTTGAGGGGATCACGATGGTCGGAGCCGGAATCCTCGTGGATCGGGTCCGGATTCCCGGCGGACGCTATCGCCCCTGGATGCTGCTGGGGGCAGTGCTCTGTGCCGTATCCACCGTGATTTTCTTCTGGAATTTTCACCTCTCTGATCTGGGAAATACGTTGGTTTTTACCATCTTTTATTTCCTTGCCTACTGCGGCTATAACATCATGTGGGTCGGCTACCGGTCTCTGGCGGGAAAGATTGCCCGCACGGAATCCGACAACATCGCGCTGACCATGTCCTCGGCGCAGCTAGGCTGCGTAGCCGGTATCCTGTTTTCCTTCTGCGGTTCAGCAATCCTGCATCATTTTGTGGAGATTCAGACGGGGTATCTGGTGAGCGCTCTGCTGTGCGGAGCGGCAATGATCGCCGGCTGCAGCATCAGTGCGGCTGTGACGGCGGATCACGACAGAGGGAAACCGGTGAAGAAAGGAGCCAGCCCGTCAGCTGAAAAAAATGTGCCGGAAACAGAGAATGCCGGAGTGGATATAACGACCAGATCGGCGGGCGATATTCCGGAATGCATAGAACCGGCGGACAAGGAACAGGCCGTTTCTTCCACGGAGAACAGGCACGTGCGGGTGTCCCGGACCTCGTGGAGGGAATTCACACGCATTCTGGACCGGAACATGATCGCCTTCTTCTTCTCCGTATCCTTTCGTGAGGCCATACAGACCCTGCTGCCGACTCTGCTGATCTACTATTTCCAGTATGCGGCCGGCGACAGCGGCTGGATGAGCGTCTATCTGGCTGTGATCACTCTGGTGTCGCTGTTCGGCAATTTCCTGGCCCGGTACTCCGCGCAGCGCTTCGGCAAGAAGAACATGTACATCCTGTCCAGCTTTATCTCTGCCGCCTGTATCATGGCGATCAATGTGATTCATGCCAATATGATCCTCTTCATGATTCTGATTGCGGTGCACTCTCTCTGCAGTATCTTCTCAGGCAGCATGATCCCGGCCTTTATGAATGAGATCGCGGATTATGATGAAAAGACAAGGGAAATCCATATGAGAGGATTCATCGTCTCGCTGGGCGGCGTGGCCATTCGGGTGGCGGCGATCCTGGGCGGAGGCATTGCGGCGATCGGCCTTGCCGCACTCGGATATCAGAAAGGGATGGCGGGCAGCCCCGCCTTCGTCAGAAATCTGACGCTCCTGATGACAGCGGGATCGGCCGGCGGGCTGGCTCTGGGAGCTTTCGTGATGTTCTTTTACCGGCTGGAATCACGGAAGGGAGGCCTGCTGGCCAGCAGCACGGCTGAGGAGACGGAATGATTTTGGTTAGGCCGGTTGGCGGCGGGCCGAAGGCATGGAGCACGTTCCCGATCATCGAGGAAGTCTGGGGAGAGTGATCCCTGGGTTGAGGCGGATTCCGGAATGACTCTGGCAATCTGGCCGTTATCCGGTTTCTCTTACCGGGACAATAAAAATATGATATGATTACAGCGCCGGATTTCGGAAGCCTGCCCTGCAGCAGAGGGCAGCCGCGGAAATCCGGCGCTGAATCTGTCTGTGTCTGCTGCCAGAAAAGCGGTTTTTATGAAACAGAAACTTTCACAGGAAGAACAATACCGGAAGATGACGGAGACGCCAGTGGGGCATCTGATTGTCTCGCTTTCCGGACCGACCATCATCTCTATGCTGGTCACGAACATTTACAATATGGCGGACACCTACTTCGTCAGTGGAATCGGAACCAGTGCCAGCGGCGCAACCGGTGTTGTGTTCGGGCTGATGGCCATTCTGCAGGCCTTCGGCTTCATGTTCGGACATGGCGCCGGAAGCAATATCTCACGGCTGCTCGGCGCCAGACATGTGGAGCGTGCCCGCAGCTTCAGCGCAGACAGCTTCTGGCTGTCGATCGCCTTCGGTTTCCTGATCCTGGTGCTGGGGATGACCTTCATGAATCCGCTGATGCGGCTCCTCGGAAGCACGGATACAATTCTCCCTTACGCGAGAGATTACGCGTTCTGGATTCTGATCTCCGGACCGGCTCTGACCTCATCCTGCGTGATGAACAACATTCTCCGATACGAAGGAAAGGCTTTCTTCGCAATGATCGGCCTCACGAGCGGAGGCATTCTGAATATCTTCGGCGATGCGGTTCTGATCCGGGTATTCGGCATGGGAATCTATGGCGCAGGGCTGTCCACGGCGGTTTCTCAGATCATCAGCTTTTGTATTCTTCTGGTTCCTTTCCTGCAGGGACAGACGCAGAGCAGCTTCCATCCGAAGTATTTCCGCCTGAGCGGCAGGCTGATCCGGAATATTATGTTTACCGGAACGCCGTCACTCGTGCGTCAGAGCATGAATTCGATCTCCACCATGGTACTGAATCACGCTGCTGGTCCTTACGGGGATGCAGCGATCGCGGCCATTTCCATCGTGAGCCGGGTGGTCATGTTCCTGAACTGTGTGACGATTGGCATCGGGCAGGGATTCCAGCCGGTCTCAGCATTCAACTTCGGCGCGAAGAAGTACAGCCGCGTCAAGGGAGGTTATCTGTACGCGCTGAAGCTGGCAGTGATCCTCATGAGCGTCATGAGTGTGCTGGCTTTTGTCTTCGCACCGCAGATCATTGGGGAATTCCGGGACGACCCGGAGGTGATCTCCATCGGTTCGCATACCCTGCGGGTTCTCTGCTTCGCCATCGTGATCAGCCCGCTGGCCGTGTATGGAGACATGATGTTTCAGTCGATCGGGCGCTCTGGGACGGCAACTGTTCTGTCGGGAATGCGCCGCGGATTCCTGCTGATCCCGCTGGTGATTCTTATGACGCAGCTCTTCGGGCTGAGGGGCCTGGAGTGGTCGCAGGGTGTTGCCGATATCGCTGCCTCTCTGGTGGCGCTGCCGGTCACGGCGCATTTCCTCCGCCATCTGCCGCCGGATGAGGCGGAAGCGGCGTGACGGAGACGCCGGTCACTTTGGAATGTACCTGTGCCAGCCTGCAGATTCTGCATTCTGCAGAGAAAGCTTCCGAAGGAAGCATGACAGGGACGAAAAGGAACAGGTAACGGAAAGCGGCAGTTAAGCCATAATACGAGGAGGAAAAGAGAAGATGAAGCGATCGGAGATCAACGAAATTATCCGGGAGATGGAGGACTGCGCGGCGGAGAACGGATTTCACCTGCCTCCGTTCTGCGCATGGACGCCGGAGGAGTGGAAACACAAGGGACACGAGTATGATGAGATCCGGGACAATAAACTGGGCTGGGATGTGACGGACTATGGCCTGGGCGATTTCAACAGCTGGGGCTTCGGCCTGGTCACGCTTCGAAACGGCAATCAGCACAACCCGAAGTACAAGAAGGTGTACGCCGAAAAGATCCTGTACCTGAGAGATGGCATGAAATCACCCTGTCACTTTCACTGGGTCAAATCCGAAGATATCATCAACCGCGGAGGCGGCGCCCTGCAGATTCAGGTGTACAACGACGACGGACAGGGCGGCTTCGCTTCGGACGACGTCCTGGTGAATTCCGACGGAAGATCCTATTATGTGCCGGCAGGCTCGATGGTCACACTCCATCCCGGTGAGAGCATCACCATCTGGCCGCATCAGTATCACGAGTTTCGCGCGGTTCCGGGAACCGGCCGGATTCTCCTTGGTGAGGTCTCGCAGTGCAACGATGACGAGACGGACAACCGCTTTTACCGTCCCTTGGGACGGTTCCCGAAGATTGAAGAGGATGAACCGCCCTACCGGCTTCTCTGCACGGAATATCCGCCGGCGCCGGAGGAATAACAGGGGCACAGACTGTACCATAATCGTCACTCCTGCTGGAATATACGCCAGCACCAGAGAAATAGAAGTCCTGGTACCAGGAAGGACCGTTGGTCCGGCAGGAAACATTCCCCGGAGGATTTTAAAAAAATTTACTGGACGCTCCGGGGCGCCTTTCGTATACTGAGAGTGTCAGGGTATCGTAAAACCGTTTCATTGGATTCGGCGATGCCAAAAGAAACAGGGGGAAATCCCCCAAGTGAAGAATCAAGGAGGTTTGGTATGCTGTTCTATCGCTGTGAAGGCTGTGGCAATTTCGTTACTTTCCTTACGGACAAGACCGCATGTACCCCGAAGTGCTGCGGAGAGCCGATGAAGGAGCTGATCCCGAATACAACGGATGCAGCAAAGGAGAAGCATGTGCCGGTGGCGGCGCTTTCCGGCAGCACAGTGACCGTGAAGGTCGGCTCTGCCGTGCATCCGATGACGGAGGAGCATTGGATTATGTTCCTGGTTCTGGAGACGGAGAATGGATTCCAGAAGAAGGACCTGAAGCCTGGCGATGCGCCGGAGGCGGTGTTTGTGCTGGCAGAAGGCGAGAAGCCGGTTGCGGTATATGCATACTGCAATCTGCACGGACTCTGGAAGGCAGATCTGTAAGGCGGTAAGCAATCGAGACGATGCATGAGGCCTGCCGGTATTGTCATATCCCGGCAGGCCGATTTTTATCTGCGCTGAAGCGACTCATTCATGAATGAGCGCCGTGCGGGTCTTTAAGAATCCGAATGGATTGTCAGAGAAAGCGGGGAAACTCGCCGGAATCGTCATAATGGGTATCTGGAAAATCCTTACGCCCCATACTATAATACCTCTCAGCACCCGCGGGAGGAAGGAGCGCCGCTGCAGGAGGCAGTCGTCATCCATTCCCCGATATTGCCGGGTTGGAGGTAAATCATGATGCAGCTTCTTCTTGCCATTATCTATCTGGCATTTATCAGCCTGGGTCTGCCGGATTCTCTGCTGGGATCTGCCTGGCCGGCGATGTATCCGGAATTTGGAGTTCCGGTGTCCTGGGCGGGCATCGTTTCGATGATCATCGCGGCAGGGACGATCGTGTCCAGTCTCACGGGCGACAGGATGACAAGAAAGCTGGGGACCGGAAACGTCACGGCGATCAGCGTGGCGATGACAGCGGCCGCTCTGTTTGGTTTTTCCTTCTCACACGCTTTCTGGGTGATCTGCCTGTGGGCAGTGCCGTATGGTCTCGGTGCCGGCAGTGTGGACGCGGCGCTCAATAATTATGTGGCGCTGCACTATGAGAGCCGCCATATGAGCTGGCTGCACTGCATGTGGGGTGTCGGTGCCACGGCGGGTCCTTATCTGATGAGCTATGCACTGGGCACCGGACATGGGTGGAGCAGCGGCTACCGCTGGATTGGCATGATTCAGCTCGTCCTGACGGCGGTTCTTGTCGTGAGCCTTCCGCTGTGGGGACGGAAGAACGGCGCAGAGACGGAGGACGCCGCAAAGAGCGGCCCGCTTTCTCTGCGGCAGATCATCGCGATCCCCGGCGCA
>CADBOY010000180.1 GCA_902796405.1 uncultured Lachnospiraceae bacterium
ATCGCAGGCAGAAGAAACCACCAGTACCGGTTCGGATTCTGCAGTTTCCGGACGTACGTTTTTCGGCTTTACGGTACTGGATCTGGTGATCCTTGGAATTCTTCTCGTGATTCTGATCGTGCTGATCCGGCTGCTGGTCTATGTCATCCAGAACGGAAGACGGACGAGGAGAAGGCGCAGGAGAAGGCGCAGAAGATAAATGCCAAGGTATACACAGATGATATGGCCAGGGACCAGCATATACAGCCAATACCGCCGGTACCGCTGAGAACCGCATACATTGCCGGCCAGACATACATGGCCAGCACCCTGATGATCAGCACCGCCGAAATACAGTGCCTCTCAGGCAGCGAAGCAGCCAGCCTGCGCGGACAGACAGAAAAGGAGCATCCGATGGATACCGAGACGATTCGCATTCATTATCATAGCGACAAGATCGAAAAACTGACCTATATCGATGGGAAGAGCGACTGGATCGATCTGCGCGCTGCGAAGGATTACCGGTTGAAGAAGGGCGAATTTGCCATGATCGATTATGGCATCTCGATCAGTCTGCCGGATGGCTATGAGGCGATTGTGGCGCCCCGAAGCTCTGCCTACCGCAATTTCGGCATTATCATGGTCAATTCCATCGGCGTGATCGATGAGAGCTATGGCAAATACAGCACAGACGACGTCTGGATGGCGCCGGTTCTCGCCATGAGGGACACCGAGATTCATGTGAATGACCGGATTGCTCAGTTTCGCATCATCCGGCATCAGCCGCACATCCGCTTTGAGGAGATCGGGGAAATGCATGGCGATGCCCGCGGCGGATTCGGAAGTTCCGGAATTCAGTGATGGGAGTGCGGATATGACGGAGAATACGCAGGCACCGGAGCGGCTGATACTCGCCGCCGCAGCGGAAGGGTCTTTGGATGAGGCGCAGGATTCGCTGGATGAACTGGAACAGCTTGTGGAGACGGCTGGTGGAGTGGTCATCGAGAAGGTCATTCAGTCCCGGGATGCCGCACATCCGGCCACCTATCTGGGGAGCGGCAAGATCCAGGAGCTCCGGGATCGGATCCGTGAGCTTGGAGCGACCGGTGTGGTCTGTGATGATGAACTGACTCCAGCGCAGATGAAGAATCTTGAGGATGAGCTGAATGTCAAGGTGCTGGACCGGACTCTGGTGATCCTGGATATCTTTGCGGCACGGGCGTCCTCCCGGGAAGGAAAAATTCAGGTGGAGCTGGCACAGCTTCGCTACCGGGCCACCCGGCTCGTCGGAATGAGGGATGAGCTGTCACGTCTCGGCGGTGGAATAGGAACCAGAGGTCCCGGTGAGACCAAACTGGAATCCGACCGCCGCGTGATTCACCGCAGAATCGGAGTGCTCAAGGCGGAGCTTGAGGATGTGAAGCGCCACCGTGAGGTCACGAGAAAGCAGCGGGGACGAAGGAATATACCGGTTGCCGCCATTGTCGGTTACACGAATGCCGGGAAGAGCACCCTGCTGAACGCACTGACCGGATCCGATATTCTGGCGGAGGACAAGCTGTTTGCTACGCTGGATCCTACCACCAGGAATTACGTGCTCCCCGATGGAGAGGAAGTTCTCCTGACGGACACCGTTGGATTTATCCGAAAGCTGCCGCATCATCTGGTGGATGCTTTCCGCAGTACACTGGAAGAGGCAAAGTATGCGGATGTCATCATCCATGTGGTGGATGCTTCGAGTCCGCAGCGGGAGCAGCAGATGGAGACGGTCTACCGGACGCTGCAGGACCTTGGGACCGGCGGACAGCCGGTTATCACGCTCTTCAACAAGACGGACCGGGTGAATGTTCCGTCCCGACTGTTTGATCCGCACGCGGAGGATGCGCTCCGGATCTCAGCAAAGACGGGAGCCGGACTGGATACATTCGGGATAGTGCTGGGCAATATTCTGCGGGAGAGAAAACTCTATATTGAGAAAATCATTCCGTACGCGGAGGCCGGTAAAGTGCAGTTGATCCGGAAAACCGGACAGCTGACCGGGATTCGCTACGAGGATGACGGCATTCATATTGAGGCATATGTGCCGCCGGAGACCGCCGGACGGCTCTGAGGACAGAGACGACCAGGCGGATGCCAGGTGGATGGTGGATGCCGGACGGAAAAATTGGATCCAGATCAGACAGGAAAGGGCCCGCGCCATATGGTGGGGGCCCTTTCCCTGATATTCAGAGCATGTAGAAAACAGATTCCAGCTATAATTGAGCGGATTCCGGTGATGGCCAGGCGGATTCCACTTATGTCCGCGCGTGTCCTGAGCGGCAGGTGAGGCGGTGATTCCCGGCTCGTCTCTGCCTGATTCAAACGCGGTGAACAGGGAAATTCAGATGCAGCAGAAGATGGGCATCATTCCGGAACAGAGCATCTGCGCGAGGCAGAGAGTGCAGCAGAGAGAGGTCCCTGCGGCGGCGCGGCCGCTGAAATTCTGGCTCTGGCTGTTGTACCAGCTGCCGCCGCGCTCGAGATTTGAGATCAGATTCTGGTACTGGATGTTATTCGGATCCATAGCGGCGGCGCGGCGAGCGTAGCTCAGAGCGGTCGCGCTGTTGCCGGCACCGCTGTAGGCCACGGCACAGTAGTAGTACCATTCCGCCGTGCGGTCCTGCACTCCCTCGAGCGTTTCCACTGCTTTCTGGTACAGACCGCTGTTGATGTAGCTCTCCGCCAGACGCATCCTGGCCGCATCATCTCCATTGGTATATTCATGCCGCCGGCCGCTTTCGGTTCCGCTGAAGCCGCCTCCGAAGGAACCGCCGAACCATCCGAAAGGATCCTCAAAGCCGCCATATCCGCTTCCGTCTCCATATCCGCCGGCATTTCCATAGCCATTGCCATAACCGCTGTAGGAGCCGCCCTGACCGGTGTAGGAATTCCCGGTACCGCCGTATCCTCCGGCCGTCTGTCCGCTTCGCCGCTCCTTTATGATCTCATCGTAAGCCTGCTGGACTTCCTTGAATTTCTCCTCCGCCTCTGCCGCGTGCGGATTTCCCACATTGGCGTCCGGATGATACTTGCGGCTCAGATTGCGGTATGCTTTTTTGATATCTTCATCCGACGCGTTGTAATCGACGCCGAGAACCTTATAGGGATCGGTCATTCGTCATCTGCTCCTGTCTGTTTTCCATGCACTCTCGTCTTACGAATCCCGGAATATCTGGACCAGAGCCCGGAGTAGAGGATATTCCTCAGAATCTCTGCATTGTCCGTGATCGGAAGCTCTTCAAATGTCCGCGCCGCCTGGCTGACGGTCATCGTGAGAACCGCCAGAACGTCATCATCAAACTGGCTGGATGGCGGGGCGTACCGCCAGGGATTATAGGAGCCGCTCACAAGATCCGC
>CADBOY010000181.1 GCA_902796405.1 uncultured Lachnospiraceae bacterium
CGTTCTCATAGCCGCCCTGCAAGGACTGATCCGTGCAGTAGGCGCGCATGATATCCGCATTGCGCTCAACCACATAGCTGCTGCCGCCGCGCTCCTTGACGTTCTGCACCATGGCGGTCATCATCAGCGTCTTGTCTTCGTCTGTCTCTGTCGACCAGGCAGTAAACCATCCGAGCTCCGTGCCACTCGTATCGCTCTGCGAGGCCTTGATCTCAGCCGTTCCGGTCTTGCCGGCGAGCTCGAGCTCGCTCATATCCGCACGCACTCCGGTTCCGCTCGTCACCACGGCGCGAAGAGCGCTGCGGATTCGCTCACAGGCGTCCTTGCTGAAAACATCGGTTTTCCACATCTCCTTCTTCGAGGCGTCTTTTTGTTCCAGAACCGGTGTGATCATGCTGCCGTCATTGACAAATCCGCTGTAAATGCTGAGCAGATGCAGCGGATTGACCTGCATTTCTCCCTGCCCGTAGCCGCTGTCCGCCAGCTGGATCTGTGTGGCAATGTGATCGGAATTCGAGAAAGTGGACGGCGACATTTCAATCGGGAACGGCATCTGCTCGTTGAAACCAATCGCGTTAAGTCCGCTCTCAAACGCGCTCTGACCGATCTTCAGGGCTGCCTTGGCAAAATATACATTGTCCGAGACAATCAGTGCCTTCTTGGTTTTGGCCGGGTCGGCAGCATGCAGAGTCGTTACCTTGTAAGATCCCCAGCTGTCATCCTTCTGCCAGCTTTCATCCGTCCCGTAATCTTCATCCGGGTCAATGCTTCCGTCCGTCAGTCCAATGGCCGCCGTCACTGGCTTAAAGGAAGATCCCGGTGTAAAGGTCTGGCGGAAACGGTTCAGCAGGGGATTCGCCGGATCGGAATTCCAGGAATCCCATCTGTCCTGCGACACGCCGAGGACAAACTCGTTCGGATCATAGGAGGGAGTGCTCACCAGAGCAAGTACTTCTCCCGAATACGGATTGATCGCCGCGGCCGCGGCCTCGTCATTCTGATAGACCTGATAGATCAGCTGCTGGAGCCGGCTGTCAATCGAAAGCCGGATATCCTCACCATTGACCGGATTGGATACAGCAAGCACCTTCTTGGTATTGCCGCTCTCGTCCACAATGCGCAGACGGCGGCCCGGTGTGCCTCTCAGCCGGTCTTCGTAGAGCACCTCGCAGCCGGTCTTGCCGATCAGGCTGTCCAGGCTGTAATTGCCCTCCGTGTCCGCGCTGAGATCCTCCGCCGTCACGGTCTGCACATAGCCGATCAGATGTGCACAGCACTCGCCGAGCGGATAGACGCGGACCGTCGTGTCCTTCGTCATGATGCCGGCGACTTTCTTGAGCTTGCGGTCTCTCCGGCTCTTCAGCCGGGTCTCATTAGAGAGCTGATCGGCCATCAGGTCCTGATCCGTCAGCTTCGACACCGTTTTGATCGGCACAAAGGAATCATCGGTCACCCATTTCTGATTCAGCTTTTTATTCACAAAATCTTCCGACACGTCCAGCGCATCGGCAAGGAGAGAGACTGACTGATCGTCCATCTGCCCTTTGATCAGTCCGACCTCCTCTGCTTCGCCGGTACCAGCAAGAAGCACACCATTGCGGTCATAGATATTGCCCCGCTGTGCGGCTGTCGTTGTCACTTTGATGGTATCCGTCTCTGCAAGGTCCGGGAAGATCACCGCATCGCTCCACTCCAGCTTCCATGCATCGTGCTCCTTCTTCATGAGCGCGGAATTATCCTGAGTGATCTCGCCGGCATTGGTCTGCAGTGTCTGCGTATAGCTGACGCGGATTCTGCCGTTACCGTCTCCTTTCATCTCCTCCGGAGTCTGAATCTTCAGGGTGAAATTCCTGGCACCGATGCCCTGATAGATCTTCTGGTTTCTCGCGACGAAGTCCTCCTTCGTGTTTTTCTTCTGTGCAGAAGCGGTCAGCATCTGGTACATATTCTCATAATCCGCTTTCGAGAGGAGCGTCATATAGGAAGTGAGCGCCGCAGACGCTCCGGAATAGTCATCCGCGGAGACGCTTTCCGGCACCGCTGTACTCCCCACAACGGTCACCTTCACGCCTCCGCCGCCGGCATGATGAAGAAACGCAACAAAGAAGATGACAGCCAGACAGGCCGCCGCGACAGTAAGGGCGGAGAGGATATTCCTCCGGCGTCTGCGTTTCCGGACCTTCTTTCGGTAATCTTCATAGGCTGACATCTTCTGCACCCCCCTTGTCTGGCCTCTTCTGTCAGATCAGTCCCAGATCTTTCAGGACTTTCTCCGCTTCCTCCCGGTCGGAGAAATGCGTCTTCTTCCCCTCGATTTCCTGATAATCCTCATGTCCTTTCCCGATGATGGCGATGACATCGCCGTCCTGGGCGTGTTCGATCGCATAGCGGATCGCCTCCCGGCGGTCCGGAATATCGATGGATTTTCCCTGCGTCGGGTCCAGTCCGATGTGAATATCCTTCATGATCGCTTCGACCTTCTC
>CADBOY010000182.1 GCA_902796405.1 uncultured Lachnospiraceae bacterium
CCAGATCCTTATCAACAATAGGACAGAGACCGAGAAGATCACGTCCGTGTCTTTCGCGGACAAGCGGCGTCTCCGAGTTCTTCTGGATTACATCCACAAGAATTACATGAATCACATCACGCTCAATGATATCGCCGCAGCGGGCAGTATCAGCCGAGGTGAATGCTGCCGGATTTTCCGGCGGACAGGAAACCCCAGTCCGATCACGTATCTGAAACATTACCGGATCCGTCAGAGCACCAAACTTCTTGCGTGCACGAACCTGAGCATCACGGAAATCGCCTATCAGGTCGGGTTTGAAGGAGGCAGCTATTATACAGAATGTTTTAGAAAAGAGATGAACTGCACGCCTCTGGAATACCGGACGAGCCAGTGCCCTGGCTCGATCGACCCAGACAGAGAAGAATCTCCATCCCGTAACCGCTATCGCGAGATAGAACTGTAGAAAAACATAACTGTAGAATGATGTAATCGCAGAGAGATGAAACTGTATCGGAAGAGCAGAAAGACACCGCATCCATGCGCCATTGCGCACAGATGCGGTGCCCTTGTTCATGGTGTGAATTTGTGTCCTGACAGAAGCTTCGTCCGTTCCGGACGCTTCCCGCCCGGGCTGTGTTCACTGCGGCTCTCCGTACCTCGCATTCTCGTAAAACATTCTCGCACGCACGAAGTCCCGTTTTGTGCGGTAATACTCATCGGTTACCGCATTGCTGAGCACATATCTCGCGCTCCGGTTGGCCGGATGCACGATATCGCGGTACTCCCCGTCTGCGCAGCGCCGGCTCGGCATGCAGATGCGCACGCCCTCCGGTCCCTCCGTAATCACAATATCGTGAATCACGATATTGCCGTCGATGGTCGCTGCTGCAGTTGCCTTCACGCGGCCGCCCGGCCGGTTCAGCATACGGACTCTGACTTCAGTGATATTCATATTCCTCCTGTCCGCGGAGTCCCCCCGGGCAGGACTTCTTCTTCCTGTACGCTCTTCCTTTTCCCGCTCTATCGTCAGGCAGCGTGTATCGCAATTCCTTTTCGCCGCCTGATGCACAGCCTGGCAGCGTATATCGACTCATGCACGCCTTGCTAAAAGCGGGAATTACGCAGCGCCGCACGGATCCCCCATCCGCCATGCGCATATACCGCCGCACGGGGAATGTGGTCCGAGTGCAGGATGCGACTTACTCCGCAATGATGCGGATATTGTCCGGTATGCCGCGGTATTCAGCACCCTCTGGAATGTTCACTCCACTCTCAACAATGCAGTTCTCCAGGACGACATTGTCGGAAATATAGGAATCCGCGAAGAGGATCGAATTGTGGATCCGGCAGCCGTTTCCGACATATGCTTTCCGGAAGATGATGGAGCTGTCTACTTCACCGTTCAAGATGACTCCGTTGGCAATCAGGCTGTTCGTGACGTTAGCTCCCGGATTGTACTTGGCGGGCGCATAGTCATCGACCTTTGTCTGAACCTGAGGATCATCATAGAAGAAGTGACGGCGCACCTCTGGTTTCAGAAAATCCATATTGGCCGCATAGTAAGCCGGAATCGTGCTGATGTTCGTCCAGTAAGAATTCATCCGGTAAGCCATAATGTTCTTCACGTTCTTCTGGCGCATGATCACGTCCCGGACGAAATCCGTCCAGTCCATCTCAACGCACTGCTCCATCAGTGAGATCAGGAGGCGGCGGCGGATGACATAGATGCCCGTCGAGATCGTGCGGTAATCCGTGGCGATCGGCTTCTCCTCCCAGTCCGTGATGCGGCCGCTTTCGTCCGTGCGTACTACGCCAAACCGGCTCACGTCCGTATTCGCCGGCATATCCTTGCATACCACCGTGATATCCGCATCGTGAGCCGAGTGGAAATCCATCACATCGTTGTAATCCATCTTATAGATGCCGTCACCCGGTGCGATAACCACGTATGGCTCATGTCTCTTGTACAGGAAATCAAGGTTCTGCGCGATGGCATCCGCCGTACCTCTGTACCAGTCATTGCTCTCCGGAGTGATGGTCGGGTTGAGCAGATACATTCCTCCCTGCTTGCGGCCGAAATCCCACCACTTGGAAGAGTTCAGATGCTCATTCAGGGAGCGGGAACTGTACTGCGTGATCACCGCAACGGTTCCGATCCCGGAATGGCTCATGTTGCTGAGCACAAAATCAATGGCGCGAAAGCTTCCGGCCACAGGCATGGCCGCAATCGCGCGCCGGCGCGATAGCTCCTTCAGTCTCTTGTTGTTCCCGCCGGCAAGAATAATTCCCAGGGCCTTCATGCTTTCTCACCTGCCTTTATGATATAGCCGCCGTCTTCCAGGCGGCCATTTGGATAATCGCTCTCCTCTGTTGCACCGGATATCGCTGTGTTCAGGCCAATGCTGACACCTCCGGGAATGCGGGAATTTGCCGCGATGGTCGCCAGCTCACTGTTGTATACACGCGTATCCAGATGGCTCGGCGCATACTCTCCTTCGCCAATCACGGTACCATCTCCGATAACCGTGTTATCCGCGACGATCGCCTTCTTCATGCGAACGTTCTTCCCGATCCGAACGCCCTCCATGATGATGCTGTCCTCGATCACACTGCCCTCACCGATCTGAACATTCGAACCGATGACCGAATGGGACACCGTCCCGAAGATCTCCGATCCGCCGCAGATGATGGCCCGCTCGGCTTTCGCCGTCGGAGCCATGTACTCAGGCGTCATGGTATTGGTTTCCGTGTAGATCTTCCAGAACTCTTCATAAAGATTGAATTCCGGCACCAGGTCGACCAGCTCCATATTCGCCTGCCAGTAAGAACTCAGCGTTCCTACATCTTTCCAGTAACCGGTGAACTCATAAGTATACAGCTTCTTGTTCTGTTCGAAGCAGTAGGGAATCACATGCTTGCCGAAGTCGCACCCCGGGACATCCTTCAGTGTCACCAGTGCGTCATGCAGCAGCTTCCAGTTGAAGATGTAGATTCCCATGGAAGCGAGGTTGCTCTTCGGTTCCTTCGGCTTCTCCTGAAATGCCGTGATCCGCTTGTCCTCATCAGTGATGACGACGCCGAACCGGCTTGCCTCTTCCCACGGTACCGGCATCGAGGCAAGCGTGACATCCGCTCCCATCCTCTGGTGATAGGCGAGCATCTCCTCATAGTCCATCTTGTATATATGGTCCCCGGACAGGATCAGGACATAATCCGGATTGTATCTTTCGATGAATTCCAGATTCTGGTAGATGGCGTTCGCTGTACCGCTGTAGAATCCCGTGTCTCCCGTCTTCTCATAAGGGGGAAGGATGCTGACACCGCCGACTCGCTTGTCCAGATCCCACGGAATCCCGATGCCAATGTGCGCATTCAGCTGCAGAGGCCGGTACTGCGTCAGTACACCGACTGTATCGACGCCTGAATTGACGCAGTTGCTGAGAGGGAAATCAATGATCCGGTACTTTCCGCCAAAAGAGACGGCCGGCTTCGCCATGTCCGCTGTGAGGACGCCGAGACGGCTCCCCTGTCCTCCGGCGAGGAGCATGGCGATCATCTTTTTCTTAACCACAATATTCACCTCACTGTTCTGCCTGCTGGCTGGTCACGCCCCGCATCGTGTTCAGGCCTCTCCGTCAACAGGCTGTCATTTTTCTGAAAATAATTATAGCATGAGGTGTATCAATTGCAAAGGTTCTTTCCCGGTTCCTGTAGTGAGAATACCTGACCATTTCCGGCTTTTTTCTTGCTTCGCACAAGGAAAACGATTATACTGAAACTCATCTAAAGGAGGCTCAGATCTTGCGATTCATTCACACTGCTGATATCCATCTCGGAGCCGCGCCCGATCGCGATCTTCCCTGGGGGAAGAGACGGGCTGCAGCGATCTGGAACACATTTCAGAAGATCATTGACACCGCCGGGAAAGAGAAGACAGACCTGCTTCTCATCGCCGGTGATTTTTTTCATCGCCAGCCTCTCACTCGGGAACTGCGAGAAGCCTGCGGCATGCTGGCGTCCATCCCGGACACCCGCGTCGTCATCATTGCCGGCAATCATGACTGCATCCGGAATTCCTCACCCTACCTCTCATGCCACTGGCCGAAGAATGTTACCTTCCTCAGCTCCGCCGCCATGACCGAGGCAGAGTTTCCGGAGATCCGCACCGTGGTTCACGGATTCAGCTATCACCGCCCCGAGATCCGGGAGCCGCTCTATGATGACCTGATGGCCCCGAAGGATGGAAAATACCATATCCTGCTCGGTCACGGCGGTGATGCCAGTCACGTTCCGATCCGGATGGAGCGCCTTGCCTCAGCCGGATTTGACTATGTTGCCCTTGGCCACATTCACCAGCCGGCTCTGTACCGGAAAGCGGCAATTGCCTATTCCGGCTCACCG
The DNA here is from genome assembly GCA_902796405.1 of uncultured Lachnospiraceae bacterium. GTDB lineage: Bacteria > Bacillota > Clostridia > Lachnospirales > Lachnospiraceae > UBA3305. Next base: position 4,384 of record CADBOY010000182.1, read on the forward strand.
GAGCCAATGGACCGGTCCGATATGGGGCAGCGCGGAATCATCCTCGGTGAGTGTACGGAAACCGGCACCCGCTTTCACTTCCAGCCGATTTCCTCGGACGAATACCGCTCCGTTACCATCACCGTCAATCCTTCGAGCACAACGGCGCAGATCGTCGGGCTTCTCAAGGAGCATCTGGATCCGAATCCCCGGTATATCTATCGAATTACCCTGAAGGGGAAACGGGACCCATCGGTCCTATTTGATAAAACCCGCATTCA
>CADBOY010000183.1 GCA_902796405.1 uncultured Lachnospiraceae bacterium
GCCCGTGTCAATGATCTGCCCGCCGTGTACGCCGCCTCCCGGCCCAATATCGATCACATAATCGCTGTTGCGGATGACATCCAGGTCATGCTCGATGACAATCACCGTTGCGCCGTGCCGGATCAGATCCTCGAAAACCGCAAGCAGCGTCTCTACATCTCTGGGATGCAGGCCGATGGTCGGTTCGTCAAATACGAAGACCGTATCTGCCTGCCCTTTCCCCATCTCCGAGGCAAGCTTCAGCCGCTGGGCTTCTCCGCCGGAGAGCCCCGGCGTCTCCTCGCCGAGCGTCAGGTATCCCAGACCGAGGTCGTGCAGTACCTGGAGCCGTTTCCGCAGGAGCGGTGTGCCCGCAGCGATGTCCAGCACCTCATCCACGCTCATCGTCATCAGTTCCGGAAGCGAGTACAGCTGCCCATTTCCGGCTGGCCGCCGGATGTCAAACGCTTCTCTGGCATACCGTGAACCGCGGCAGTCCGGGCAGGTGATCTCCACATCCGGGAGAAACTGCACGTCCAGGGAGATCTGTCCGGTTCCGTCGCAGACCGGACATCTCAGTTTCCCGGTATTATAGGAGAAATCTCCGGCCTTCAGGCCGCGCTTTTTCGCTTCCGGCAGCCGGGCATAGATTTTCCGGAGCTCATCGTGGATGCCGGCATAGGTCGCCAGAGTAGAGCGCACATTGATCCCGATCGGCGTCGCGTCAATCAGCTTGACCTGGGAAATCCCCTCGGCTTCAATGGACCGGATCTCCGGCGGAAGTTTGGTCTTTTCCGTCCATGCTTTCAGCGCCGGAATGAGACATTCCAGTACAAGTGTCGTCTTGCCGGAGCCGGAGACTCCGGTCACCACCGTAAGCCTTCCCGTGGGGATGCAGACATTCAGCGGCTGTACGGTGTGTACCGATTTGGTTGCCAGCCGGATGCAGCCATTGGCGAAAAGCTCCCTGTGATCGGTGATCGCATGGCTTCGGTCGGTTCCTTCCTGACGGAGATACGGGCCGATCACGGAATCCGGGCGGCTGGCAATGTCCTCGACGGTCCCCTCGCAGATGACATTGCCGCCCTTGGCGCCGGCTTCTCTTCCCATCTCGATCATCCAGTCCGCCTGGCGGAGTACCTGCGTGTCATGATCTACGAGGATCACGCTGTTGCCGTCCGCACGGAGATCCTCCATCACACCCGCAAGTCCCTTCAGATTATAAGGATGCAGTCCAATCGACGGCTCATCCAGCACGTAGAGGATTCCGGTCGTCCGGTTGCGCACTGCCCGCGCAAGCTGCACTCTCTGGCGCTCTCCCGTGGAGAGCGTGGAGGCAGCACGGTCCAGAGAGAGGTAGCCGAGCCCCAGGTCCATGAGCCTCCGGGAATTGTCAAGAAAGGACTCACAGATATTCGTCGCCATTGGCCGCATTTCTTCCGGCAGAGATGCCGGGACGCCTTTTACCCAGCGGATCAGCTCAGACAGCGTCATGGCCGCCGCCTGAGCCAGCCCGATTCCCCGGATCCTCGGCGCGCGGGCCGCTTCCGACAGCCTGGTTCCGCCGCAGTCCGGGCACGGCTCCTCCTTCAGATATTTCTCCAGCCGCTTCATGCCCTTCTCATCTTTTACCTTGGCCAGAGCGTTTTTCACCGAATTGACGGCGCTGTAATAATTAAAATCCATCTCCGCCGGTTCCAGCGAGTTGGGATTGATGTAGTGAATGTGGTGCTTCTTCAGCTCACCGTGATAGACGATTTCTTTCTCCTCCGGCGTCAGATCCTGAAACGGCACATCCGTCCTGACGCCCATCGTCCGCACGATATCCTTCATCAGTGACCACATCAGGCTCCCCCAGACAACGACCGCTCCCTCGTCGATGGTCCTGGTCTCATCCGGCACCAGAGCGGCCTCGTTCACGGTGCGGACAATGCCGGTCCCGCTGCAGGTCGGGCAGGCGCCGCTTGAATTGAAGGCCAGATCTTCTGCCCCAGGACCGTAGAACTTCACGCCGCAGACGGGGCAGGTAATCTCCTGCATGGCGGCGACATGAAGAGACGGCGGGCAGTAATGCCCGTTGGGGCAGCGGTGACTCGCGAGACGCGAGAACATCAGCCGTAAACTGTTCAGCAGCTCTGTCATGGTCCCGAAGGTGCTCCGGATTCCCGGGACGCCGGGCCTCTGATGGAGCGCCAGTGCCGCCGGTACGTATCTTACGTCATCGACGTCGGCGCGTTCCGCCTGCGTCATGCGCCGACGGGTATACGTAGAAAGAGATTCCAGATACCGCCGGGATCCCTCTGCATACAGGACGCCCAGCGCCAGAGAGGATTTGCCGGAGCCGGAGACGCCGGCGATGGCGACGATCTGATTGAGCGGGACGTCGACGTCGATGTTCTTCAGATTGTGGACTCTTGCTCCGCGGACCTCAATGGCCCGCGGTATGATCCTGGTGTAATGTGTCATTTTCTGCTTCCTGTGATATGAATGGAATTGCTAACTATGCTCTATCATAATCTCATGGTTTTCGTCATGTCAATGAAGCGCTGGCGTGAAAGCCTCAAGGCGCATTTACTATGGCGTGCTGGCTTCCGCACTTCGCGGCAGATTGCCCCTGACTGCTGCACAGTACGGAGGGCAGATCCTGACTGCTGCACATTCCGGCAGACTGACAAGCACCGATTCTAAGGAAAAGGGAATTCTGCTCCCTTTTCGCCGGTTTCCTGATGCCGCATCCGGTCTTTCTATGGTAGTATAGGAGCTTAGGAGGAGGTTGTACCATGAGCTTTAAGAACAGTAAGGTTGCGATTGTCGGATGCGGAAATGTCGGGGCCACCACAGCCTATACGATATTGAATCAGGGACTCTGCGAGCAGATTGTGCTGATCGATGTCAACAAGGACAAGGCATACGCGGAGGCTCTGGATCTCCGGCACTCCGTCTACTTCATGAACCGCAATATCAAAGTGACATCCGGAGAATACGCGGACTGCGCGGATGCGGACATTGTGATCATCACGGCCTCCGCGCCGATGCCGAAGGACAGCCATAATCGTCTGGAAATGCTGGCGCCTTCCATGAATATCATGAAGAGCATCGTGGACAGCACCATGGCTTCGGGTTTTAGTGGCATCTTCCTGATCGTTTCCAATCCGGTGGATATCATGACGTATTACGTGTGGAAACTCTCGGGCCTTCCGAAGAACCAGGTGATCGGTTCCGGCACCAATCTGGACAGCGCCAGACTCTGCTATGAGATCTCGCAGCTGTATGATCTGGACAGCAAATCGGTGCAGGCGTATGTCTGCGGAGAGCATGGCGACAGCGAATTCGTGCTGTGGCACAACGCGACGATTGGCGGAAAGAAGCTGGACAATGTGTTCCGGGACAATGTAGCCCGGACCAGGAATATCACCAAAGCAGATCTGCTTCATATGACAATTGAGGCAGGGTGGGATATCTTCAACCGCAAGGGCAACACCTGCTACGGCATCGCGTCGAGCACGGCGGCGATTGCCAAGTCCATCCTCTTCGATGAGAATCATATCTATCCGGTGACTACCGGGCTGGACGGAACGTATGGCATCAAGCGGGCGTGGCTCTCAGTGCCGGTGATCATTGACAGTACCGGTGCAAAAGAAATCGTGGAAGTCGAGCTGAATGACGAGGAGAAGTCCTCCTTGAAGAAGTCCGCGGAGATTATAGAGAGCTTCTATGACGAACTGGCCATGTGACGCGGAGAGCGTGGAAAGAAAGCCTCTGCGATAAACGGACCGCGTGAAGCGGAGAGCACGGAAAGCCTCTGCGATAAACGGACCGCGTGAAACAAAGATCATGGATTGCTTCTGTGATTAAAATGAATGAGTTCGGTGATGCAAGAGCCGACCTAAATATCCCCCGGAAGGAGAATTCCTTTCGAGGGATATTTTTTTCGGGGAAAAAACAGGGAAGTCCCCTGGTTCGGATCCAGAAGACGGTGGATTCTTGTCCATTTGTCCCAGGCGCAGTGCGGTTTCACCATGAAAATAAAAAGTGAAAAACATGTAATAAAGTAGTTGACAAGTACAGACCGAAATGCTACGGTAAACATGTAAGCAAGAACATTACATGAAACACAAACCAATCAACAACCATTTCATTCAGGAGGATCTTATCATGAAAATCGCAGTAGTAGCAGCAAACGGCAGAGTAGCAGGCAAGGTGATTACGGAGGCTCAGAACAGAGGTTTTGAGGTTACCGCTTTTGGCCGCAGAGAAAACAACACCGATGCGAAGAATTATATCCAGAAGGATCTGTTTGATCTGACCGCGGAGGACCTGAAGGGGTTTGACGCCGTTGTGGACGCTTTTGGTGCCTGGACGGAAGATACCCTGGGCCAGCACAGCACGTCGCTGGCGCATCTTTGCGACATTCTCTCCGGTACGGATACCCGGCTCATTGTCGTGGGAGGCGCCGGCAGCTTATATGTGAATCCGGAGCACGCGGCATGCGTTGCGGAAGGCCCCGATTTCCCGGATGCCTTCAAGCCTCTGGCTGCGGCGATGGGGAAGGCACTCGGTGAGCTTCGTGAGCGCAAAGACGTCAAGTGGACCTACATCAGTCCTGCCGGTGATTTCCAGGCGGACGGCGAGCGCAGCGGAAAGTACATTCTTGCCGGTGAGGAACTGACGCTGAACAGCAAGGGCGAGAGCATCATCAGCTATGCCGATTATGCGATTGCTGTAGTCGATGAGATCGAGAAGGGAAATCACATCCAGCAGAGAATCAGCGTAGTCAGAGAGTGATGCCGGGTTGAGAGGAGAATCTCATCCGGCAGAGAATCAGTGTAATCAGAGACTGATGCCGGGTTGAGAGGAGAATCTCATCCGGCAGAGAACCAGTGTAATCAGAGACTGATGCCGGGTTGAGAGGAGAATCTCATCCGGCAGAGAATCAGTGTAATCAGAGAGTGATACCGAAACCTGGGAAATCTGCATTGACAAGCAGAATGTAAGTAAATATATTACAGGCAGGAGGAAAGTCCATGCAGATTACCAGCAAGTTTACCATAGCGGTTCATATTATTACCGCCATAGATTATTTCAAAGACAGCGAGAAAGTAACGAGCAGTTTCCTGGCGGGCAGCGTGGGTGCCAATCCGGTGATCGTCCGGAACGTCATGGGAGACCTGAAGAAAGCGGGTATCATTGATATCAGCCGGGGAAGGAGCGGGATCGGGCTCTCCAGGAAACTGGATGAAATCACGCTGTTCGATGTTTACAAGGCAGTGGACTGCGTCAATGACGAAGGGCTGTTTCATTTCCATGAGAATCCGAGCCCTTATTGTCCGGTAGGCCGGAACATCCATAAAGCGCTGGATGAAGAGCTTCAGAGTGTACAGGATGCGATGGAGAATCAGATGCGGAAGATCACGCTGGCTGACGTTGTCGGGCGAACGCGTCAGGCGATACAGGAGGAAGCGGTAGAAAGAAGGGGATGACATGGAAGAGAGGACTGCGCAGGAGCAGAGGCTGGATTTCCTTGTGGAAGCGTTTAAAGCCGACTCCGGGGAGTACCAGGATCTGAAAACGCCGGATGACACAGAGGGCAAACGCCGCCTTCTCCGCTCACTCATGAACATTCGCATGCCGAGGAAGATGCCGGATGACGTGCTGAGAGTGCAGGATGAATATCTGGCAGAGCGCGCCAGAGAGAAGGGAATCGTGACACTTTCTGACATCCCGGTGATCCGGGACGGTCTCTCCCTCTGGCAGGGAGATATCACCAGGCTTGCTGCGGATGCCATCGTCAACGCGGCCAATTCGCAGATGCTCGGATGTTTTGTGCCGATGCACACCTGCATCGACAACTGCATCCATACCTTCGCGGGAATTCAGCTGCGGGCGGAGTGTAGCCGGCAGATGAATCAGCTGCGGATCCGGTACGGCAGGGATTATGAACAGCCGACAGCGGTTCCCATGCTGACGGATGCGTATAATCTCCCGGCGAAGAAGGTCATTCACATCGTAGGGCCGATTGTGCCGTACCGGCTGACGCCGGCGCTGGAGAAGGACCTGGCGGACTGCTATCGCAATACGCTGGAGCTTTGCCGGGAGAATGCACTGAGAAGTGTGGCTTTCTGCTGTATCTCAACCGGCGTATTCCATTTCCCGAACCAGCGGGCAGCGGAGATTGCGGTACGCACGGTGGAAGACTGGCTTGCGGATCATCCCGGAACGGTGGACCGGGTGATCTTCAATGTGTTTAAAGACGAAGACAGGGAATATTATGAAGAACTTATTCGGTGAGCAGCCCGATGGTTACCAGGAAAGCATTCGGAAGGGTCTTGCCGCCGTCCGGCAGTTCAGCGGGCATATGTCCGGCGGGACAGGCACAGAGGAAGAACAGATCCGCAGACTGAAGGATGAGACAGAAGATGCGGATGCGATTGTGATCGGTGCCGGTGCCGGGTTATCGACTTCGGCCGGAC
>CADBOY010000184.1 GCA_902796405.1 uncultured Lachnospiraceae bacterium
CCGTCTTGCGGATATCGGATGCGGAGATGGAGCAACGCTGCACTATCTGGCAGGAAAATATCCGGGATGGAGCTTGTGCGGCGTAGATCCGCTTCTGCCGGAGGAAGAATGTCAGGGAAATGAGATTGTGCGGGTCATCCGAGGCGCAGCAGAGCATCTGCCCCTCGCCGATCATTCACAGGATATTCTGCTGATGGAATGCAGTCTGAGCCGGTTCCCGGATCCTGAACAGGCACTTAGGGAGGCGCTCCGCGTTCTGAAAGCGGATGGTATGCTTCTGGTCAGTGACATGTACAGCAGACGGTCGGATAATCCCGCGGCGGATCCCGCTCAATTGGAATTTTCAGCGGAGGATCCGGCTCAGTCGAAATTTCAGAATAACGGGTGCAATGACAGTCCGGAGACCTCCGGCAGACTGACTGTCGGGAAACTTCGGACGGTGCGCCAGATCCGCCGCATGATGACAGGGTGCGGATTTCATATACTGGAGATGCAGGATGTCTCGCATGTCCTCGGGGACTGGATCGGGCAGATGATATTCGACGGCAGATCCTGTGATATTCCCTGCCTGTTGGGAACCGATCCAGCGGAACTGAAAAAACAGCGGTGCGGATATTTCCTTCTTGCGGCCGAACCTTCTCAGATGGAGGAAACGCTGCAGTATGCTGTCAGCCGTGCTGGATGGTATCAGGATAAACCGATCGAGCTGACTGGAGATGGGGAAGAAGATCTGCTGCGCTTTCCGTTCTGTTCTGCGGCGGATCTGCGCCGGGATCCCTACGCCTTCCTCTGCGTATCTCCGAACCAGATCGCGCGGATCATCACGCTTCAGAGTACTGGAAGCTCCGGAGCGCCAAAACGGATTTTCTTTACGGAGGAAGACCTGCAGCGCACTGTGGATTTCTTCCGCTGGGGAATCCGGTATATCGTGAATCCCGGAGAGCATGTCGGGATCTTTATGCCAGGAACCACCCACGCTTCCGTCGGAGGACTTCTCACTGATGCTGTGAGGGCTGTTCCGGCTGAGGCAGAGACATTCGGCCTGATTCAGAATTTTTCGAAAGCAGCAGACCTCGCGGGGCGTTGTGATGTTCTGGTGGGCCTGCCGTCTCAGATCTTTGAGCTTGCGGCAAGATATCCCGGCCTGCATCCCAGGTCCGTGCTCCTCAGTGCAGAGTTCGCCGCAGATTCGGTGAAACGGTTCCTGCGGGCTTCATGGGGCTGTCAGGTATATGAGCACTGGGGTATGTCGGAGACCGGCTATGGAGGCGGTGTGGAATGTGGAGAGTCCGGTGGCTACCATCTCAGAGATGACCTGCGGATTGAGATCATCTGCCCGGAGACGGGAGAACGGGTCCCTGAGGGGGAAGAGGGCGAGATCGTGATCACTACGACCGGCCGGACCGGAATGCCGCTGATCCGCTACCGGACCGGAGATATCGGCAGGCTTGTTCCTGATCCGTGCGGCTGCGGGTATCTGCTGCCCAGGCTGGGGAAAGTCCGGCGCGCCGAAGCACACTGCGGAGAGCTCAGCATCCCGCGTCTGGATGAAATCCTGTATGAGATCCCCGGTATGTTGTCCTACTCTGCAGAAGCGGACAAAGAAGGCACCTCGGTTCGGATCCACATTCTCACGGAGGAGCAAGTCAGTGAGAAGAAAAAGGCGCAGGTCTGTGCTTCTGCCAGACTGGCGCTGATGCATACTTTTCACATACCGGCAGAAGTGGATACCGATTATCAGAGAGAACCAGTGGGTTCCGCCAAACGCCGGATTATGGTGACAGAGAAGAAGAATTCTGGCGGTAATACGGAAGGATTCGAGCGGTAGAAAAGAAGAATTCTGATGATAGAAAAGATGAATTCTGGCGGTAGTAAGAGAGTCAGGAAGGAGAATCCGTTTTGTCATTAATTATTGCAATATGTTCTGATTCCGGGAAAGTATCCGGCATCGTGCCGAAGACCTTTCGGGATGCACCATTTCTTCTTATTGTTGATGCAGAACAGGGAAAAGTCATCGAGATTCTGGCCAGGGAGGACAGTGCCAACCTGGCATTTGCCGAGGCGGTGGTTGCCCGTCACTGTGAGGCGCTGATCACTGGCCCCATGGAGAAGGAACCTTTCGAGATTGTGGCGGGAGCCAATGTGACGCGATATGATGGCAGCGGCCGCAAGGTGGAACGCGCCTGGCATTACATGCAGACCGGCAGACTGGGATGGATCCGGGATTATATCGGAGGCCCCGGCCCTGCGGCTCATCCCCATGCGGAATCCTGTGAGCACGACAGAGGAGAGGAGGAAGAGGATATTCCGCCCGTCTTTGATGCGGTGATTACCTCTGCCGGTATGTCCTCCCGGATGGGAGATTTTAAGCCTCTCATGGAATTGGGCGGTGTGCCGAATCTGGTGCGTGAGATTCAGACGCTGAGAGAAGGCGGAGTCCGCCGGATCATGGTTGTGACCGGAAACCGCGGGGAAGAGATCCGCGCAGCGGTGCAGCAGGAATTCCCTGGCGATCCGAACATTGCGTTTGCCGAGAATCCGGATTACCGGAACAATGAGATGATCGATTCCGCTGACGCTGGTCTTCGCGAAGTGCTGCAGATCCCTGAGCCAGAAAATGGGGCGGAACGGGGAATTTTCCTGTTGCCGGTGGACTGCCCGCTGTTTACGGCATTTTCATTGGATGAGCTGGAAGACCGGTTCATTCAGTCAGGGGCAGATCTCATCGTCCCCATCTTCCAGGATCAGGAAGGCCATCCCGTTCTGATCCGCAGCACGGCCGTACCTGCGGTGCTTGCCGCAGACCGAAGCGAAGGACTGCGCAGTGCGTTCCGCACAGCAGCTATCCGCCGGGAAAAAGTGGATGTTCCGGACCGCGGCATTATTCTTGATGCCGATACACCCAACGAGTATCGCGTGCTTCAGGAAGAGCTCGCTGACCGGCGGGTACCTTCCGATGAAACCTGCCACAGACTGCAGGAATGGGCAGGAACCGATCCTTCGATTATCGAACATGAAAAAGCCGTGTGTCAGCTCGCTGATGAGATTGCAGCGGCCTGCAGTGCGTCGCCGGATGTTCATCCGGAAATGGTGCACGCGGCAGCTTTGCTCCATGACATTCTGAAGTCCATGGACCGACACCCGCAGAGAGCACAGGCATTTCTGACCAGAATGGGATCCCCGGAGATTGGTGAGATTATCGGCAAGCATCAGGATATCCCAGAGGAGGACCTGCAGAAGATCAGTGATGCTGTGATTCTGCACGCCTCGGATAAACTGGTGGAAGGCAGCCGCCGCGTGACGATGGAAGAGCGATTTGAGGTGCGCCGCAAACGGTTTGAGAATAATCCGCCGGCGCTGCGGACCTGGGAGAAGCGCAGGAAGATGGCGGAGCGGGCCATCGCTCTCTGCCATGAAGCCGGGTGGAATGGTTGACCTTCAGAATATTGTCATGAAGGCTTGGCACTTTATTCTTGGCAGAGTATAATTGTCATAATATAAGGAGGTGCACAGACCATGGGGAAAGTACTTGCCGTCTGCACCAGTGATGTGCGCGGCATTCAGAAACAGAATATACATGAAGATGATGTGATTGAGGACTTCGGCCTGAAAGGCGATGCGCATGCCGGGAAGTGGCACCGGCAGGTCAGCCTGCTTTCCTATGAAAAAATCGAGGAATTCAAGGCAAAAGGCGCAAAGGCTGCGCCGGGCAGCTTC
>CADBOY010000185.1 GCA_902796405.1 uncultured Lachnospiraceae bacterium
CCGCGGAAACGTCTCGGGGCTTGTCCGTCGCCTGAATATGTCAGACGGAATATCCTGCCGGGAACTGGACTGGACTTCTCCCTCCGGCGGGAAATTCCACTTTGATATCCGCCGGATGGCGTCCTTCTCGGAGCGCTCTCTGTTTGTGATAGACTACCGGGTGACCTCGGAGGATTATGAGGGACCGGCAGAATTTCTGTCCCTGCACAAGGGAGTCGTTCATAACTACAGCAATCCTCATGATCCGAGGATGGCGGCGGAGAGCGGAGAACACATCCTGCCGAAGGAGGGGCACGTCAGCGGCGGCACCAGCGTTCTCATCAGCCGTACAGCCAGCACAGGGCTGGAGGTGGCCAGCGCCGTGACCTGCGAGGTCTATGTGAACGGGAAGAAGGCCGGCCCCTGGATCTGTGAGTATGACGAAGAAGCTCATGAAGCGCGCACTCGTATCGCCGCAGATCTCAAACCGGGCTGTGAAATCCGTATCGTGAAATACTGTATTTTCACGGATTCGCGGCGGTCTGACGACTGCGGGGCAGAGGCCGGGCAGAAGATGAACCTGGTTTTGCAGAACGGAGTGGATTCCTATTACCAGGCGCAGAGGCAGTTCCTTGATCAGTTCTGGAACAGCGCGAAGCTTCAGATCGATGGGGATGAGGATTTGAACCGCGCAGTATCCTTCAATATGTATGCCCTGCTGCAGTCTGCTTGCCCGGATGGTACCGCGAGCATCGCCGCCAAGGGACTTTCCGGCGAAGGCTATGAGGGACATTATTTCTGGGATACCGAGATGTTCATGCTTCCGTTCTTCATCCTCACTGCTCCGCAGGAGGCGAAAAACCTCCTTTCCTATCGATACCGCACGCTGCCGCAGGCACGGGAAAATGCGCGTCTTCTCGGCCATAAGCGGGGAGCGCTCTATCCCTGGCGGACGATCACGGGCCGTGAGTGCTCCGGCTATTATCCGTCAGGCAGTGCTGCCTACCACATCAACGGAGACATCGCGTACGCCGTCATTTCTTATTATCTGGCGACCGGGGATCTCTCGTTTATGGAGAAGGAAGGATATGAGATCCTGCTGGAGACGGCGCGGATCTGGACGGATATGGGAAACTGGTACCAGGGCTCGTTCCGGATCCTCTGCGTGACCGGCCCGGATGAGTACACCTGCATGGTCAACAACAATTACTTTACAAACTGTGCGGCGAAGTACAATCTTGAGTGGACTGTGAAGATGGCTGACATTCTCCGCCATACGCAGGGCTGGAAGGATCTCGCGGCGCGGCTTGCTATAACGGATGATGAACTAGCCGGGATGAAGCGCGCGGCAGACGGCATGTACCTTCCGTACGATGAGGAATGGGGAATCAATCCGCAGGATGATTCCTTCCTGCAGAAACCGGTGTGGAATCTCCCGGACACGCCTGCTTCGGACTTCCCGCTGCTCCTTCACTATCATCCGCTTCACCTGTATCGGTATCAGGTGTGCAAGCAGGCGGACACAGTGCTGGCGCATGTTCTGTTTCCGCAGTATCAGGACGAGGAAACCATGAGAAAATCATTCCTCTATTATGAGAAGATCACCACTCATGACTCCTCGCTCTCCACCTGTGTGTTCAGCATCAAGGCATCGGAACTTGGCATGCGGGACAAAGCCGTCTGGTATATGGGCGATTCGGCAAAGATGGATCTTCTCAATACGCATCACAATTCAAAGGACGGAATTCACGCCGCCAATATGGGCGGAAGCTATATGGCGATCATCAACGGAATTGCGCTGCTGCGAATTCATGAAGGATATGTTTCGCTGTCTCCGTGGATTCCGGAGCAGTGGCATGGCTACTGTTTCCGCTTCCTGTTCCATGACAGCCTGTTTGAGGTCACCGTGAAGCAGGAAGAGTCGGAGCTTAGAATGCTCAGCGGGCAGCCGGTGATGGTTCAGTTCTATGACCATAAGGAACAGATGAAAGAGGGCAATCTGCTGAAGCATACCTGCGGATGAGGACTCGCCGGAATACAGGTTGCTGAGGCCATTTGTCTGCCCCATCGGCTGTTTTCATCGGAAGAGGACGGGAGGTTCCTCTGCGGATCCGGCAGAGGAAATAGGAGAAATCAAAGGAGAGATGACATGAACCGTAAGCCTTCATTTATCTTTGATCTGGATGGTGTGCTGGTTTTCACCGACCGTTATCACTATCAGGCCTGGAAGCAGATGGCAGACAGCATCGGCTGCTATTTTGATGAGAAGATCAATAACCGGCTGCGCGGAGTGAGCCGCATGGCCAGTCTGGACATTATCCTGGAGCGCGCCGACAGGAAATACACGCAGGAGGAAAAAGAAAAGCTGGCTGCGCAGAAGAATGAGATCTACCGCAGACTACTATCGCAGATGACGCCGGCGGATGTCACGGACAGCGTGCGGAAGACCCTCGCCGCGCTGAAAAAGTCCGGGCATAAGCTGGCCATTGGATCTTCCAGTAAGAATACGAAATTTATCCTTCAGCAGGTGGATCTGGCTGCTCCGTTTGATGCCGTATCGGGTGGAACGAATATTACGCATTCCAAGCCGGATCCGGAAGTTTTCCTGAAAGCCGCGCAGTTTCTGGGAGAGGATCCGGCAGACTGCGTGGTGATCGAGGATGCTTATTCTGGAATCGACGCAGCAAAAGCGGGCGGCATGTTTGCCATCGGTATCGGTGATGCCGCGGGGTATGATAAAGCGGACTGGCATATCCAGGACTTCTCCGAAATTGAGAAAATTGCGGAGGAACTGGACCGGAAGGCCGGATTCTGAAAGGGGAAAATCCCTGAGGATTCTTTCAGATTTCCTTCCGATTGGGTTGACGATGGTGCGGAAACTGAGATATTCTATACAGAGAACCGCGATAACCGCGGTATAAGGAGGTTTATTACACATGTTTGACAAGCTGATTGCAAAAGTCAAGGCAGAGCCGAAGACGATCGTTTTCACGGAAGGCACGGACGCCAGAATCCTGAGTGCTGCCTCCCGCCTGCTCGCAGATAAGCTGATGGGTGTTGTTCTTGTCGGCAAGGAAGCGGATGTGAAGAAAGCAGCGGCGGATGGCGGTTTTGATATCACCGGTGCGGAGATTCTGGATCCGGAGACCTATGATGATATGGAGAACATGGTCCAGACGATGGTGACGCTCCGCAAGGGCAAGATGACCGAAGAGCAGTGCCGCGATGCACTGAAGAAGGGCAATTACTTCGGAACGATGCTTGTCAAGATGGGCAAGGCAGACTGCCTGCTCGGCGGCGCTACGTATTCCACGGCGGATACGATTCGTCCGGCACTGCAGCTCGTTAAGACCAAGCCCGGCGCTCACCTGGTTTCTTCCTGCTTCATTCTGACCCGTGAGACAGGAGATGAGAATCTTCGCACGATCTGCATGGGCGACTGCGCCGTGAATATTGATTATAAGGACAGCGTAGACAAGCAGGGCAATGTCACCTACACCGGTGCACAGAAGCTCGCCGAGGTAGTCGGAGAGGCAGCAAACTGTGCGAAGACGTTCGGCATTGATCCGAAGGTCGCCCTGCTTTCCTTCTCTACGAAGGGATCCGGCAAGGGAGGCACAGTTGCCCTTTCTCAGGAAGCGACGAAGATCGCGAAGGAGCAGAATCCGGATCTTGCCATCGACGGCGAGATGCAGTTCGATGCGGCAGTTTCCCCGACGGTCGGTCAGCTGAAATTCCCGGGTTCAAAGGTGGCCGGCTATGCCAATACCTTCATCTTCCCCTGCATCGAGGCAGGAAATATCGGCTACAAGATCGCTCAGCGGCTTGGCGGCTATGACGCCTATGGCCCGATTCTTCTCGGCCTGAACGCACCGATCAACGACCTGTCCCGCGGCTGCAATGCGGAAGAGGTTTACAAGATGGCCATCATTACGGCAGCTCTTGGATCCTGTATGGATGACAGGTGTTCCCCGGGAGGATTCTCCCGGGGTTCTTTTCTTTCCCGGAATTAAAGATCAGAAATGGAAGAACTTAAGATCGGAGATCAGGGATCAGAAACCGAAGAACGGGGATCGGAAATCAGACGTGCCGGGCGTCAGCAGTCCGCCTGGCCGCCGGGCGCAGGCTGGATCGGGCCTGCAGGAGGCAGACATGAGGCAGCCTCGTATTCTGCTTGCGGCAGTAAATGCGAAGTATATTCACACGAATCTGGCGGTTCTGAACCTGCAGGCCTCTGCAGGAAGATACCGGAGTATGGTCTCGCGCAGAGAGTTTACCATCAATCAGACCGATGACTTTATCTACGGAGAGATCTTCCGCGAGAAGCCGGATGTTGTCTGCTTCTCGTGCTACATCTGGAATATCCGGACCATCCGGCGTCTCGCGGAAACTCTCGCCCTTGCTCTTCCCGGCCTTATGATCTGGCTCGGCGGACCGGAGGTCATGTACGATGCCAAGGCGGAGCTTGAGAGCATGCCCTTTGTGAGAGGAATCCTGCGCGGAGAAGGGGAGGAGACATTCCAGGAGCTCTGTGCCTGCTGGGCGGGTGAACTGCCGATGTCAGAAGTCCTCGGTATCACGTACCGTGATTCGCGGGGGATGGTGGTGAGAAATCCGGACCGCCCGCTGATCGACATGGACCGGATTCCGTTCTGCTATACTTCATTGGACGACATTGAGACGGATCACCGGATTCTCTATTACGAAAGCAGCCGGGGCTGTCCCTATCACTGCACGTACTGTCTGTCTCCGGCAGATGGCCCTGTCCGCTTTCGGAGTCTGGAACTGGTGTTTCGTGAACTGGACTGGTTCCTGGAGCAGGAGGTGCCGCAGGTCAAATTTGTCGACCGCACCTTCAACTGCAGCCATCAGCGCGCCTTGTCCATCTGGCGCTATCTGATCGGTCATGACCGGGGAATCACGAATTTTCACTTTGAGATCACCGGGGAGATCCTGACGGAGGAAGAGATTGCGCTGCTGAATTCCATGCGCCCGGGGCTGGTGCAGCTCGAGATTGGCGTTCAGTCAGCCAATCCGGCGACCTTGCGGGAAATCCGGCGCACTCCGGATCTTCAGCGTCTTGAGAGAATCTTCGCAAAGCTTCGGGCGCCGCACAATATTCATCTTCATCTGGATCTGATTGCCGGACTTCCGGGGGAAGATCTTTTCTCATTTGCCAGATCCTTTGACCAGGTATATGCGATGGGAGCTGATGAGCTGCAGCTTGGGTTTCTGAAGATGTTAAAGGGCACGGAAATGACAGCACACCGGGAAGAATACGGCATCATCAGCCGGAGCGAGCCTGCCTATGAAGTGATCTCCACCAGATGGATGAGCGCAGCGGATCTTGTCTCCTTGAAGGAAACCGAAGACGCTCTCGAGACCTGGGGCAATCGCAGTCAGTTCATCCGCACGCTTGCCTATCTGATGCCCATGGCGCGGTCTCCCTATGATTTCTTCTGTCAGATGGGAATCTACTGCCGTGAGCAGGGATACAGTCAGATCCGCTCCAACCGGTTAAACTGCAGCAGAATTCTGCGGGATTTCGCTGGTACGGCAGTATGGAGATCCGGAGAGATGGCGCCGGATTCGGCAGTCCTGGACGAATGGCTGACTTTCGATCTGTATCTGCGGGAGAATATCAAGAAGCGAGCAGAGTGGATGCCGGATCTGGCAGCAGATAAAAAGGAAATACGCCGGCTCCAGGGAAAATGGGATATTCCCAGGGATATGAATCATCATGTGGAGCCATTCTCCTGCCTGAGTAAGAGCCGCTGCTTCGTGCTGTTTGACTATACGCAGAGAGATCCGGTGACCGGAAA
>CADBOY010000186.1 GCA_902796405.1 uncultured Lachnospiraceae bacterium
TCAAAAAAAGACAAAGCCAGTCGTCTTTTTACCTTTTAAATGATGGTTCATCCAACGAAAAAGGGGCGTTGCCCGTAGTACTGAAAAATACTATTGTAACGTCCCCGCTTTTCGTGCGAAAATTTCATACAATGTGGATGATAAAATGTCGAAATGTAAAAATACACTATAATAATGCCGCTAATTATGCTATCCTTACGATATTATCATCTGCATCTGATCCGTCAGGGAGCCGGCCATGTTTATCACCAGGAAGCTCCCTGCAGTGCATGTGTATGAAGGATATGGGAGGTGACACAATGGAGAGATATCTGCTGGCCGATCCGCACAGCGCGGATGCGACGATCGGCAGAATGCTCCGGAAATTCGCGACGAAAGTCCAGGTGTATCCGCCGGGTACCTGTCCCATCACGGTGCAGCTGTCCTTTCTGGAAGCGTCCATGAATCAGACCTGCGGGAAGTGTGTTCCCTGCCGGGATGGACTGCCTCAGCTGGCGGGGATGCTGAAGAAGATTCTGAACGGCGAAGCGACGATGGAAACTCTCGAGGAGATGAAGACTCTCGCGGACTATATCCGGGACAACGCGGACTGCGCCATTGGATACCAGTCGGCGGCGGAAGTGCTGGAAGGGCTGGAGACCTTCCGGATCGAATATGAGAGCCATATCCGGGACCATATCTGCCCCACGAATATCGGGCAGAAGGTACCCTGCGTGACGTTCTGTCCGGCGCATGTGGACATCCCGGCCTACATCGCGCAGATCCGGGAGGGACAGTATGGTGAGGCCGTGAAGACGATCCGGAAGGACAATCCATTCCCCACCGCCTGTGCCATGATCTGCGAGCATCCCTGTGAGGAGCGCTGCCGCCGGAATCTGATTGACGATTCTCTGAACATCCGCGGTCTGAAGAAATACGCGGTGGATCAGGCTGCGGCGGATCAGGTGCCCGTGCCGAAGGCGGGACCTTCGACCGGGAAATCCGTCGGGGTGATCGGCGGAGGCCCTGCCGGGCTGACTGCGGCGTATTTTCTGGGGCTGATGGGGCATCACGTTGTGGTCTATGAGCGGCACAACAAGCTGGGCGGCATGCTCCGCTACGGCATTCCGAATTACCGCTTCCCGAAGGACCGCCTGGATGAAGATCTTCGTTCCATTCTGGGAGCCGGTGATATCGAGGTGGTGTATGGCACCGAGATCGGGAAGGATATCTCTGTTTCGGAGATCCAGAGACGCCACGATGCCATGTTCGTCGCCATCGGCGCGCAGAACGGCAAGAAACTCCGCATGGACGGCGTAGATGCCGGGAATGTGGAATCCGCTGTTGAGATGCTGGATGCCGTGGGCAATGGCAATCTGCCGAATTATTCCGGAAAGCGGGTCGCTGTGATCGGCGGCGGCAACGTGGCGATGGATGCGGCGCGGACGGCACTGCGCTGTCACGCGCACAGCGTGATGATCGTCTACCGGCGCCGCCGGGAGGACATGACGGCACTGGATTCGGAGATTGAGTCCGCCGTGATGGAGGGCATTGAACTGCTCACGCTGGACGCGCCGAAGAGAATCGAAACAGACAGCGAGGGCAACTGCAGCGCGCTGATCGTTCAGCCGCAGAGGATCGGACTGTACAAGAACGGCCGGCCGTCTCCGATGGACGCGAACAAGCCGACGCTGCGCATCCCCTGCGAGGTCGTCCTGATTGCGGTCGGCCAGGATATTGTGAGCGCGCCGTTCGAGGAATTCGGCATGAAAGCAAAACGGGGCGTCCTGCAGGCAGGACTGGACACGGCTGCGGCGGACATGCCCGGCGTTTTCGTCGGCGGGGACTGTGCAACCGGTCCGGCCACGGCGATTCGGGCCATTGCGGCCGGCAAGGTGGCTGCCTATAACATTGACGAGTATCTCGGCTATCATCATAAGATCGAGTTCGATCTTCATGAGCCGGAGCTTCGGGAGAATAATCGCATTCCCACTGGACGCGCGAATATCTCCGAGAGACCGCCCTACGTCCGCAAGCGGGATTTTGAGCATGTGGAGAATGCGCTGACCTATGAGGAGGCCATGCAGGAGTGCGACCGGTGTCTGCGGTGCGATCACTACGGCTGCGGGGTCCTGAAAGGGGGCATGGA
>CADBOY010000187.1 GCA_902796405.1 uncultured Lachnospiraceae bacterium
GACCGGACCTTCGTGGAGCATAGGGGGATCGAACCCCTGACCTCCAGATTGCGAACCTGGCGCTCTCCCAGCTGAGCTAATACCCCGTAACGAGTAAGATCTTACTCCATGTCACGGGAAAATGCAAGCACTTTTTCCAGAGGTCGGCTTCAGTCGATGCCGGCGGTCTGCGAGGAGTACAGCCGGATCATGCCCATATGATATTCCGTCTGCCGTCCATAGTTCTGTACGATATTGTCCACGAGTTCCTTGTACTTGTAGTCCAGCTTACGGGACGTGAACCAGGAGATGGCGGTGACGCGGGAGATGGTTACGTCCTTGAAGGGGATAATGCGATAGCCGGTCCCGTACAGGGAATCCACGCAGTCGCGGATGGCGAGGGCGGCGGTGTCGATGCCGCCGGCATGCTGCTCAGCCCGTTCGCAGCGCCGAACATCATGGCAATGGAGCTGACCGGGCTGTCGTTCCCGACCTATCTTCGCTGGGGTGCCGGCCCGTATCTCGTCATCTTCGTTCTTCCCTGCCTGACTATCGTCTCCGCTGCAGCGGCACTCATGAAGCCGAACGACTGTGCGGAGACCTGGGTTGTCGGAGCACAGGGCGGCATGACCGTGTACATCACCTGCGTTCTTTATCAGATACTGGTTGATGTCATCAACTGTGCCGGCGGTTTCGATGCCCTGGCGAACTTCCTTACCAGCAAGGTCGGCGGAACTCCGTCCCAGACCGTAGTCATGCTGCTCGGCACATTCATCGGTGCGTTCGGCATCAACGGCGGCGCGGCTGCTCAGATGCAGATCATTCACGAGCTGTTCCTTCCGATGATTCAGGCGAACGGACTTCCCATGGAGCTTTGGGCGATCGTCCTGGTTGCCGGATCTTTCGTGACGGCGGTCATTTATCCGAATGCCGGAACTCTCGGCTCCCTTGCCGTGGCAAGAAGCAAGGACTTCAAAGGCATGATGCTCGCCTGCTGGATTTCCAGTGCGATTATCCTCGCATTCTGTACGCTCTTTGCGATTGTCATGCCGCCGATCTTCGGCTGAGCAACAGACGGAGACGCATCGGAGGAAATGACACAGTCTGAGGTATCTTCTGGAAGTGCTGCTGTCCGGAAAGAAAACGGGTAAAACTACAGCATCTTTGAGGTGTGCGTTCTGCGGTAAGAAAAACAAATCCATCCGCGGGATCTTCTGAAAATGCGGCTCGGCAGGCAAGATAAAGCGTAAAACCGCAGCATATTCTGGAAGTGCTGTTCTGCGGAAAAAAGAATACAGAAAGAAGAAGGGCTGCCGGCGGCAGCCTTTCTTGTCAGTTTCAGATATCACAGAGCGTCAGCCGGGATTCCGGTCATTTACGCCACGGGAATGAAATTCAGCTCTGCACCGCGTGAATGAAATTCAGCCTGAATTCTGGCGGTTACGCTACGGTGGTGAGCGGTGTCTGCCCTTTCCCTCTGGCATACTCGGCGATCACCGGTTCATAGCGATTCCCCAGTTCCCGGAAGAGCTCATCGGCGTCGGGCATTACGCCGGAGAGCCTATAATAGGTAGCAATACACACATTCATCTGCTGTCTGAGTTCGGCCATATATCTGCTGCGTTCGGTCATATTGGCTCTCCTTTCTGTCAGCTCCTGCTGACGATGGTTTTATCTTGAGGAATAGAATCTTCCTATGCTCATAGAGTACCGGGAAAATGTGTACATCATGTGCGAAAAATATTAAAAATTCTGAAAAAAAGAGGTAAAAAACGGATGCTTTTTGGGCGGTACCCGCGAGGACGCAGCCAGGTGAAAATCAAACAGCAGATTGCGTTGCGGTGCAGCGTATCCACAAATGGAAGAAATTGCATAAGATTATATCGCAATTTCCCCTTTTTTTGCACAAACCTGATGATATAATAAAAGTGAAAAATAGTCTGCGGACGGGGAAGAAGCCCTGCCTTCAGGCGGACAGGAGAAGAGAGCGATGGAACTGAATGAACCAATGAACGCAGCACAGGCTCTGGCGAGACTGGAACGCGGCAATCGAGTGTATCTGCGGGCCAATCGCAGCACCGTAGATATTTCCCCGGAAGTGCGGTTTCACTCCGCACTGAACGGACAGGCCCCTTATGCTGTGATCGTGACCTGCTCGGACTCCCGGGTGATTCCTGAGAATATCTTTTCCGCCGGAATCGGTGAGCTGTTTGTGATCCGCGTCGCGGGGAATGTCATTGCTGAGCATCAGCTGGGCAGCATTGAGTACGCGACGCGCCACCTCGGGACCCGGCTGGTTGTTGTCCTGGGCCATACGCACTGCGGTGCCGTCGATGCGGCAATGGGAGATGACGAGGAGGGGCTTTACATCGGCAGTCTGGTGAAGGAGATCCGGGAGGCCATAGGAGACGAGAAGGACGACTATCAGGCGTCAATTCTCAATGTCAGACACAGCGTGCAGAAGATCCGTGATGCTCTGAAGATTCCCGCATCGCCGGAACCGGACGAGGTGCATGTGGTGGGAGCGATCTGCCATCTGGAAGACGGGAAAGTCGAACAGATTCCCTGACGGAGAGGAACAAGGAGATGTGCGGAAGATATTACGTGGACCCGGATACTCTGGAGAAGATACGCCGTGTGGTCCATGATGTGGAGCAGGAGATGAGACCTGCTGCTCTCGCAGAGGAGAAGGGGAACTGGAGCCGGAAGGATATCTGTCCGGGGATGCCAGCTCCCCTTCTTCGTCTGCCCCGGAAGGACGAGACAGATCACGGGACAGCGGTACGCGGAAAAGCTGCGCATGACGGTGATCCTGCCCTGGCAGAGGCGGTATGGGGTCTGGCACCGCCCTCCGGGAAGGGACTGGTCATCAACGCTCGCGCCGAGACGGTCTGGGATAAGCCCATGTTCCGCAGCGGAATCCGGAAAGGCAGGGCTGCCGTTCCGGCGGCTGGATTCTACGAGTGGAATCCGGCGAAGGAAAGATTCTGTTTCCACAGGGATGACAGCCAGCTGCTGCTCATGGCTGCTTTTGTGGAGCCGGGAGAGAAGGAAGACCGCTTTGTCATCCTGACAACGGCGGCCAATGATTCGGTCTCCCCGGTTCATCCGCGGATGCCTGTCATCCTGGAGCCGGATGCCCTGGTTCCCTGGCTGACGGATCCTGCCGCAGCCGAGGAAATTCTGCGCGCGGTGCCGGTCAGACTGGCAGAAGAGACAGAATATGAACAGCTGTCCTTTCTATGATGCTCAAGATGCCGATGCGCAGGATGCCAACGCGGAGGAAAGGCATGCGGGCATGGAAGGGCATCCCTGAGAGAGTCAGGCTTCCGCTGCAGGGGGGAGTGCGCGCTCGTCAGCAAAGGGATTTCCAGTAAGAGTCAGGCTGCTGCGCTGATGCTCACTTCGTGAATGGCATCCCCGGCAGCCAGGAGACGGAAGTCTGCGCATGAAAGCTTCCATGCCATGATGCTCACTTCGTGAGAGGTATCCCCGGCAGCCAGTGCAGGCGGAAGACAACCCCCGCGAATCCGCGGAGGTCAGCCGCCGCCTCCCTGGACGCAGCGATGTATAGGCGGCGCAGCCAGATAACATCCTGATGAGTCGGCTGGCCGGGGCCGTATGCGGCCTGCAGCGTCACCTCGCGCAGTCGGACGGCGTCTTCTTCAGAGATGGCGGGGACGGCGCGGTGCAGCCGTTCCGGATAATCCTTCTCTGTCCCGTCTCCTTCCGGCAGACGGCCCGCTTCGCGCAGCATCCCGGTCAGCGCCGTATACAATCCCAGATAATCCAGCTGTCTGAGCTCACGGCTGCGGCGCCGGGTATACCAGTACAACCCGCCGGCAGCAGCGACGGTAATTGCTGCGGTTGCCGCCAGAAGACCAGCAAGAAAGCGTGCGGCGCGTCCTGCCGCAGAGCCGTCAGAGCCGCCTTCTCCCTCTCCTGCGCCGCGGCTGCCTCCGCCATCTGTCCCGGCGAGAGCCGAACCGGAGCTCTCCTGTCCGGCACCGCCGGCCGCTGTCTCTGCCGTCATCGTCTCTTGATCGCCGGAGCCGGAGCTACCCGCCGCAGCGGATTTCTGCTCCGAGCTGACCGCGGTACTGGATTCCTGCGCGGTCTCTGGCGCAGAGGATTCGGATGTCGTCCCGGAGGCGGTGGATTCGGGCACAGAATCACCGGCAGAGGAAATTCCGGAGCGCTCGGTGAGCGTGTCTTCTTCCCAGCCGTGCTCCCGCATGATCTGATGCAGGTCATTTACTGTGAGTCCGGGGTGAATCAGGTCGCTGCCATTGCTGGAGACGGACGTCACTTCCACCGGCACCCATCCATAATTCTCAATAAAGATCTCCGGCCAGGCGTGACTGTTTTTGCCCGTCACATGCGCCACAGCACTTCCGTTCTCATCCACCGTGAACTGATCCGGGGAGACCCAGAATCCCGTGACGTAGCGGGCAGGAATTCCATAGAGCCGGTACATCAGAACAGCCGTCGCCGCATACTGCTGGCAGTAGCCCTTCCCGCTGTCGAACAGAAAATACTCCGCGATGTCCTTTCCCGCCGGCGCGAGCCCCGGCGAGAGTGTGTATTCGGTGCGGCTCTGCAGCGTATAGAGGATGAAAGCGGTGATCTCGTTCCTGGATTCGAGAGGAGTGGACTGCACCAGTTCGGTGAGATGCGGAAGTTCGCCGGCGGGAATCGCCGTGTACTGCCGAAGGGCCTTCTCATAGCTTCTCTGCGTACTCTCGTATTTCGCCAGAGAGCTGTCCTCACTCCAGTCCGGGTCAATGTCGTACCAGGTGAAGAATTTTCGTGTCTGCTCGGCGGCGGTCTTGCCACTGTCTGCCTCAGCAAAGTACGGGGTCAGATTCTGTACCTGTCCGGCAAATGACAGCGTGGCCATGTTGGGATTCTTCCCCTGCTTTCTTATGACATTATAGTAGAGCCCGCTGATGCTGCTGTCTGCGCCGGATTCCACTGCGGTCCAGCAGCTGTTCTGGTAGGTGCCGCCGTGAAAACAGGAGAGGTAGAGACTGTCCTCCGGGGCAGAAGCTGTGGTCAGCGTGAAATCTGAGGCGGAGATCTGTGTATTGTTGCCGCGGTTAACCAGTCCCGGGTCCTCCTGGCCAAGGTTTGGAAATCTCTCACCGGCCATCTGCCAGATCGCGCCATCGATTCGGTTTATCGCTTCGTAGAGGCGGTCGCCGGACAGAGTGACGAGGAAAAGGGCGGCAAGAAAGACCGGAAGAAACAGAGCGGCGGCACCGGCTCGGCCGCGGACTGCCCAGGCAGCAATGCTAAACAGACCAAGCAGGAGCGCAGCGGGCAGAGAAATCTGCGCGCCGCCGGCTACCGCCGCAGTGAGAAGGGCGCAGATGAGGGCGTACAGGATGATGTGCGCGCCCAGAGGAAATTCGAGCAGGAACAGCAGCAGGACAGCGATCACCGTCATGGGCACGGCAGTCAGAGAGAGAGTCATCGTTGAGCTCTCCGACGTTCCATAGATCCAGTTGAACAGATTGCTCAGCTCGCTGATTCCCGCCGAGCGGTGGGAGAAGAGCCAGATCAGGCCGACCACTGCTCCGGTCAGGATCGCCGGATAGAACAGGCGAGGAGTAAACGTATAGAGCAGGAAGAGGACGACGCCTGTCAGAACGGCGGCTGCCGCAATCCGGCCAAGAGGCAGGATCAGGTTCGGGATTCCGCCCGCCAGTGCCGTCAGTCCAAGAATACCGGTCAGAAACAAGGCCAGATTCTCCCAGCGCCCCAGACTAGCCCGGGAGGCGTTCCCCCGCACTTCGTGCGAGGCTTCCCCGTGCCGGTCAGCGCCGGATCGGACGGCGTTTCCCTGCGCTCCGCGCGCGGTTTTCCCATTCCGGTCTGCACCAGCCCGGGCGGCGTTCCTCCGCCGGTCGGTTCGGTTCGTGCTGATTTGTCCTGCGCCGCTTAACGGTGCATTGTCAGGTCTTTGTCTGTTCATAGGTATAATCCAGAATCCGTTCTCCGCCCTGCCAGAGCCCGAGAGAAGGATCGACGCGGTACTCGGCGGCGTCGAGAGGAACGGCGGGGACCTCCGCCGCAGTGCCGGATTCGGCCTCCCGGAAGAGATCGATGAAAAGACGGCGGATCTCCTCCTCACGGCGAATCCTCCGTGTGCTTCCCGGAGCCTCTCCGGGAGCCGGATAGACAATCACTGGTTCTCCGTCTTTCACGCAGGTGCGGATCAGAGAAAGAAGAAGCTGATACCAGCGGTCACGAGTTTCACCGGCTGGTTCCAGGCCGGTCCGGTCCGCGCAGATTACCGCGATGTGCGTAGCAGAATCCGACTGATATTCGCGGACCCACAGGTCGTCGGTCCGCGCCGTCAGGTTCCAGTGAATGCGCCGGAAGGAATCCCCTTCGCGGTATTCGCGGACGTCCCGGATATCATCCGGCGTGTCATCCGCATCGGCCACCGGTGCACTGCCAGGGTCCGGCCGCCGGGCCGTACGGAGAATATCCTCCGGAATCGGCAGATCTGCGCTTTTCGGGAAAATGGCGGTTTCCGTGCTTCCTGAAGCGCGCCCGTGCAGGCGGAAGAAGTCCATGCGGTCGCTGACCAGTACACCGGAGGCGGATACGCGAAGAATACCGCAGTGACTGGTCAGTATGAGCAGAGAGATCACACTGGTGCCCTTGCGGTAATCCGCGCTGACTGCGAATTCTCTCGGCTTCTCGCCGGGAGGTGAGATAAGATACCGCATCCGGCAGTGCGCCGGTCCGGCAATTCCCCGGTTATTGATCCTGAAGCTGGAGGAAGTCTGCTCGCCGCACTGGGCGGCGGATATAGCCTCTGATTCCGGGACAGCGGAAATTCCGCGGGAGGAAAGAACTGCCTCGATGAGCATCAGCAGAAAAAACAGAACCTGCGCGGAGAACAGGACCATCAGCCACTCAGAGTGGTAAAGCCCTGCAAACCAGCCCGTAACGAGGGCGGTCAGAATATAGATGAGTTTCTTCGCAATTCGCATGGTTGGTGAGATTTCTCCAGATGAGGTCGGGTTAAGAGCTGCGCCGTCGGTTCATGGCGGGCGTCGGCGTGCTCTTCAGAATGTCCTGAAGAATCCGGCTGCGGCTGACATTCTCCATCTGCGCCTTTCGGTTCAGAATGAGACGGTGACGGATCACGTACGGAAACTGTCCGGCCACATCGGAGGGAATGACGAAATTGCGCCCCTCAAGAAAGGCGGAAGCCCGTGCCATCTTCATGAGGATCAGGGTCGAACGGGGGCTGCCGCCAAGGGCAATCTGCGGGTGATGGCGGGTAGCCGTGACGAGGTCAAGAGCATAGTGATAGATGGCATCGCTGACGTAGATCTGCTGCGCCGCCTTGCGAAGCAGCTGAAATGTCCCCAGGTCTACCGCGGGGGCGACGGTGCCGAGCCTTCTCTCGCGGCCGCCGGAGCGAACCATCGAGAACTCGCTGTCGTAGTCCGGGTAGCCGATGGACATCATGACAGCGAAGCGGTCCAGCTCCGCCTCCGGAAGATCCTGCGTTCCCGCGCTGCCCTGTGGGTTCTGGGTGGCGATGACGAGAAACGGGTCAGGGAGCTGGTGCGTCTCACCGTCCCAGGTTACCTGCCTTTCCTCCATCGCCTCCAGAAGAGCGGACTGTGTCTTCGGGGATGTCCGGTTGATCTCATCGGCGAGCAGAAGGTTGGTGAACAGACTGCCGCGGTGGAACAGGAACTGCTGAGTCTCCCGGTGGTAGACGGAGAACCCGGTCAGATCCGATGGCATGACATCCGGCGTGAACTGCACTCTCTTGCAGTTTAACGAGAGCGCGCGGGAAAATGCCAGTGCCAGAGTGGTTTTTCCGACGCCGGGGATGTCCTCCAGCAGGATGTGTTCTCCTGCAAGAAAAACGCGGAGAACCTCGCGGATCTCCTCATCCTTGCCGAAGACGGCCTTGCCGACCTCGTCCAGGATTCGCTGACAGAGCGCCTGAATGCGAGCGCCTTCCGGATTCGATGCTTCCATAGATCTCATCTCCCTGGCGTGCGGGGCACGGAAGGTGACGGCACGCCTGTATCTGTCCCGCATATGCCGCATCCAGATGATTGGTCACGCAGCAGGGCTGCATGCCCGCATGAATGATGCAACGCGAAGCTTTCATAGAGTACAGTAGAAATTCAGCATAGCGCAAATTGAGCCGATTGTCCAGTGATCGGGAGCAAGTAAAGAGAACAAATGTTCCCTTTCTCTCTGTACTTTTGTCCTCCTCTGTGATAGACTGAAGAATACGCAAAGCCGCGGGCCAGGACGATGAAAGCCACGCATCGGATGGTCTTGCGGTATGGAAACGCAGAAGCAGGGAGGCGTTCGCCGGAGGAAGGCGGAGCCGTAAATTCACCGCGGAAACGGGAAATCCGAGGCTCGCATTCATCCTGCGGTATCTGCGGGGTGTGCATGTCAGAGCCTTAATATAATATAAGGAAAATAAATATCAGGAAAGAAGAGACTGCGCGGAGGTTGCAGGATGGATCATTTTGAATTGGTTTCCGATTTTCAGCCGACCGGCGATCAGCCCCAGGCAATTGAAGATCTGGTGCGCGGATTTCGCGCGGGGAACAAGGCAGAGACGCTGCTGGGCGTCACCGGTTCCGGCAAGACATTCACGATGGCGAATGTGATTCAGGCCGTGAACCGGCCGACACTTGTCCTGTCCCACAACAAGACACTGGCTGCACAGCTGTACGGGGAATTCAAGGAATTCTTCCCGAAGAACGCGGTGGAATATTTTGTTTCCTATTATGATTACTATCAGCCGGAGGCCTATGTTCCGCAGACCGACACCTATATCGCGAAGGATTCGGCGATCAATGACGAGATCGACCGGCTCCGCCACTCGGCGACGGCGGCTCTCTCGGAGCGCAGTGACGTCGTGATCGTCTCATCCGTGTCCTGCATCTATGGTCTGGGCAGCCCGGTGGATTATAAGAACATGGTCATTTCCCTGCGGCCGGGCATGCAGCGCGACCGCGATGAGGTCATCCGGAAGCTGATTGAGATTCAGTACGAGCGCAATGATATGGATCTGCACCGCGGCACCTTCCGCGTGAGGGGAGATGTCATTGAGATCATTACCTCAAGAACAGAGGACTCCGCTCTGCGGATCGAATTCTTCGGGGACGAGGTGGATCAGATCACCGAGATTGATCCGCTGACCGGCGAGATCAAAGCCAGACTCTCTCACGTTGCCATTTTCCCGGCTTCCCACTATGTCGTCCCGCCGGACCGGATGGCGAAGGCAACCAAGGATATCGAAGAAGAGCTGGCGCAGCAGGTGGCGTACTTCCGGAAGAATGACAAACTCCTTGAGGCGCAGAGGATTGCCGAGCGGACGAATTATGATGTGGAGATGATGCGGGAGACCGGATTCTGCTCCGGCATAGAGAACTATTCGCGCCACCTTGCCGGACTGCCGGCCGGAGCAACACCGCACACACTGATGGATTATTTCCCGGAGGACTACCTTCTCATCATCGATGAGTCGCATATGACGATCCCACAGGTGCGCGCGATGTATCACGGAGATCAGGCGCGCAAGAAGGTGCTGGTGCAGTACGGCTTCCGGCTTCCGTCGGCACTCGATAACCGCCCGCTCAGCTTTGAAGAGTGGGAGAAGAAGCTGGACCGC